>WHSR01000029.1 GCA_009379995.1 Streptosporangiales bacterium | reverse complement strand
GGCGGCGCGCGGCGCCGGCCCGCGGCCGGCGTGCGGCCTCTCCGGGCCGACCGGCCGCGCCGGCCGCCGCGCCACAGCGCGACGATCGAAGAGCTGGACGTTAGGAAGAAAGTTCACGGGTTGCGGTGGCCTTCCGCTCATCCCGATGCCCTAAGTGTCTGGCCGGGACCGGCCGCGTCAAGCGTCGCCACGCGCGAGGCGGCCGAACATGCGGACACTGATCATGGCTGGACCCTCAGCCGCACAGTTCATGTGCTGAGCCTTGGGAAAAGGGAGCTGCCCAGCCATGATCAGCGCCGTTTCGGCCGCCTCGTTCTCGCGTGTCGCCACTTGACCCGTCCGGCCCCTTACCAGGTGCGGCATCTATCGGGATGAAGGGGAGAAGTGGGACGAGAGGAAGACTTCTGACGCATGCGAATACTGCGCGCCACGCGGACACGCGAAGCCCGTGAACGACGTTTGCCGAACGTGAGCATGGGGCGGAGCGCCCCTTCGGCATCCCGAGCCTCGGGTTTCACCGTGATGCGCCTACCAAGCCGGGTTCCGCGAGGTCGACACCATCTGGCAGGACCTCGACCGCCGCCTACTGCTGGCAGTCCGCTGACAGGGCGCCAGCAGGCGCGGCCGACAGGTCGGCGAGCAGCATCCACAGCTCCGGCTCCTCGTGCGCGGCCCGCGCCGCCACCGGATCGGTGTCGAGGAGCAGGGCCAAGTGCCGGCAGGCGTGCGTTGCGACAGCGGTGAAATCCAGACTGGCAGGGCTGGGTGAGAGCGGGCGGCCGACCACGGCGAGGCGTGTCGGCTCAATGGTGGCGGTCGCCTCGTGGGGTCGCGGGTCGGGAAGGGCGACATAGGTGAGCACCAGCCCCCGTCGGTGTGCCGCCACGAGGTGGAGTGCAGCCGACAGTCACCGGCATCCCGGCATGGTCGGTCTTGCCGGGAGCGGGATAAGTAGCCACGGCGGTCGTGCCTTGAACGGCATTAATACATCCTATAGCCTGTGGCAGACCTGCCTGAGGAGGTTGAAGGTGCTCAAAGCGGACATCAACAAGCGTCTGACCAGCGTTGGACCAGGCACGCCGATGGGGAACCTCCTGCGTTGCTATTGGCAGCCGATCGCCGCCGTGGAGGACATGCGGTCCAGGTCTGTTCGGCGGGTGCGGGTGCTCGGCGAGAACCTCGTCCTCTTCAAGGACGGCGGGGGCGGCTATGGATTGATCGCCGAACGGTGTCCCCACCGCGGGGCGTCCCTGGCCTACGGCATCCCGGAACCGGACGGTCTCCGATGCCCGTACCACGGGTGGAAGTTCTCGGCGTCCGGCGCGTGCCTCGAGCAGCCGGCGGAGCCCGAGGACAGTACCTTCAGGGAGCGCATCACCGCGCGCGCGTACCCGGTACGGGAACTCGGTGGCCTGCTCTTCGCCTACATGGGGCTCGACCCCGTGCCGGTGCTTCCCCCGTTCGATCTCTATGTATGGCCGGACAGTATCCGTCAGGTCGGTTGGACTCTGCTTCCGGTCAACTGGCTCCAGATCATGGAGAATTCACTGGATCCCGTGCATCTGGAATGGTTGCATGGGTACTTCGGCGATTACGTCTTCGCGCAGAAGGGTGAGCCGGTCACCAGCGGGATCGCTCAGCGGCACCTTCGCATCGGCTTCGACCTCTTCGAGTACGGTGTTATCAAGCGCCGGGTCGTCGAGGGACGCACGGAGGACGACGAGGAATGGCGGGTCGGGCACCCGGTGGTATTTCCTAACATCCTTCGGGTGGGTCGTGCCGGAGTATATGGATTCCAGATCCGGGTGCCCGTGGACGACACGCACACCATGATCTGGTGGTATTCCTGCTTCCGCCCGCAGGGTGTCGAGATTCCACAGCAAGAAAGCATTCCCGTCTTCGAGGTTCCCTATAAGGACGCCGATGGAGAACTCATTCTCGACACCGTCGAGGGCCAGGACATGATGGCCTGGGTCACCCAGGGTGACATCTTCGACCGGACGGATGAGCACCTGGGTACCTCGGATAAGGGCGTCATCATGTACCGGCAACTGCTCCAGTCGGAGATGGCGAAGGTGGAGGACGGCAAGGACCCGTTGGGCGTGCTGCGGGAGCCGCCCGCCGACGGAATAGTGGAACTCCCGCAGGAGGAGCACCTCTATTATCGATCGGCAGAATCGGTACGGCAGGACGTGCTCAGGGGGCCGACCATGCGTTACAGCCCCATCAGTGAGCAGATCGCCGATTTGTTCGCCCTGGCCGCCGAGCAAACGGCCGACAGGTGACACCGGATGGGTGATGGAAATACCTCGACGCGGGACCGGCCGATGCGGGTCGGGATAGTCGGTCTGGGCACGGCGAGCACCGACATCGTCCCGGAGATCCTGCGGCACCCTCAGCTGGACCTGGCTGTGGGGTGCGATATCCGGGCGGAGGCGCGGACGCAGTTCACCCACCGGTACGGCGTCCCGGCATTCGAGACCGTCGAGGAGTTGGTGTCCGGCAAGAGTGTTGATGCCGTCTATGTGGCGAGCCCCAACCGCTTCCACTGCGAGCACGCGGTCATCGCGGCCTCGTACGGCAAGGAGCTCATCGTCGAGAAACCACTCGCCCTGACCCTGGCGGAGTGCGATGAGATGGTCGCGGCGGCGGCGGCCAACGGTGTCCGACTGCTCGCCGGCCATACGCACAGTTTCGACGCCCCGATTCAGGCCATGGAGGATCTGATCGCCGATGGGGTGATCGGCGAGGTCTACATGGTCAACAACTGGTACTACACGGATTGGCTTTTCCGGGGACGCCTGGCCGATGAGCTGGACGTCGGACTCGGTGGCGGCGTCGTCTTTCGACAGGCACCGCATTCCGTCGACATTGTTCGAGTGCTCGCCGCCGCCCGTCCAGTCTCCGTCCGGGCGGTCACGAGTTCGGTAGATACCGCCCATCCGACGCACGGCGGGTTCGTCGCGCTGCTGACGTTCGACTCGGGGGCGGTCGGCAACATCGTATTCAGCGGCTACGCTCACTTCGACAGCAGCGAACTCACGTTTGGCATCGGTGAGAACGGATACCCACGCTCGCCCGATACGCACCTCGCCGCCCGCCGACGAATATCAGCGCTCGGGTCGGCCGACGCCGAGGCCCAATACAAGAATTCCATGCGTTTCGGTGGGGACCAGGCAGGTCAATGGCTGAAAAGCGGGGATCGTGATCCTTCGTCGCAGAAGCATCCCTGCTACGGCCTGACAGTGGTAAGCGGAACCCGTGGCGACCTCCGGCAGACTCCGGACGGCATCTTCCGGTACGGGAGCGGGGAATGGCTTGAGGTGCCGGTCGCGCGCGCCCCGCTGGAACGGGCCGCCGAGCTGGACTGCCTCTACAACGCGTGGAAAGACGATACCGACCTGCCGTCGCACGACGGCCGCTGGGCAAAGGGAACCCTCGAGGTGTGTCTCGCGATCATCGAGTCGGGCCGAACGGGACGAGAGGTCTCTCTCCATCACCAGCTGCTACCTCGCACCGCCGCCGCCGCTGGTGCCGGCCAGCGCAGGTAAGTCCGTATCACCGCGGAAGGATCGTGGAATGACCGAGAACGTTTCGTCCACGGCCCCACAACCTCCACTCATCGAGGTCGACCACGTCTCCAAGACCTATGTGCGCGACGGTCAGCTCACGGTGGCCGTGGATGACGCCAACTTCTCCGTACCGGCGGGTAGCGTGCTCGCCCTCGTCGGACCGAGCGGATGTGGGAAGACGACGCTGCTCAACATGATCGCGGGCCTGCTGCAGCCCACCAAGGGCAGCGTGCGATACGCGGGCAGTGAGGTCACCTCGGTCAACTGCGGAGCTGGCTACATGACCCAGCACGACACCCTGCTTCCCTGGCGGAGGGTGTTGGCCAACGTGTCGCTCCCGCTGGAGATCCAGGGCCTCGACCGACGCGTGATGCTCGATAGAGCGGCGGACGCGCTGCGCGAGGTGGGGCTGCAGGGGTTCGAACGTCACTTCCCGAACCAGCTCTCCGGTGGGATGCGTAAGCGCGTGCAGTTGGCTCGGACGCTCGTCTACTCCCCCGAGACGCTGTTGATGGACGAGCCGTTCGGCAGCCTCGACGCGATACTGAAGATCAACCTCCAGCAGGATCTGCTGCGGCTGCTGGCGAAGCGGGAACGCGACCTGACAGTGGTGCTCGTCACGCACGACCTGGAGGAGGCGGTCACCCTCGCGGACACGGTACTGGTGATGGCCGGCCGGCCGGCCCGGGTCGTCCATGTCGAGCAGCTGGAAGACCTTGATCGGCGGACGCGGGACGAGGGGGTGGTCGCGCTGAGAAGGCTCCCGGAGTTCTCGCTCCATGTGGAAAGGCTCTGGCAGAGCCTGGAGGCCGCCTCGGGGAGCGCCCAACCGCGTGACGGGGATGGCCGCAGCGCGGCCGCTCCGGCGCTCGAGTCTGGGAGGGCCAGGTGACACTGCAGAACGCCGATGTGCACGTATGGTCGGGACAGGAGGCCGAGGACGCGAGCGGCGCCGCACTGCTGGCGCAGGAGAAGGCCGGTCGTCGGCGCAAGAGGGGGCAGATCATAGCGTCGCGTCTGCTCGTCCTGGTCGCGATACTGGGCGCCTGGGAGATCAGCTCGCGCACCTTCGTCGATCCGTTCGCCGCGTCCATGCCGTCGTTGATTTTCGATCGTTTCCTGGAGTGGCTTACCGACGGCTTTCTGCTGGGCAACCTGGCGGTGACGCTCATGGAGTCAGTCGTCGGATTCGCTATAGGCGCTGTCATCGGCATCTCGCTGGGCCTGGCGCTCTCCTTCAACGACGCGGCGTCGAAGGTATGTGCCCCATACATCAACGCCCTCTACGCTCTCCCCAAGGTGACCCTGGGGCCACTGTTCGTAATCTGGTTCGGCATAGCCATCAAGATGAAGATCGTAATGGCCGCCGTCTTCGTAGTGTTTCTCATCTTCTACAACACATGGAGCGGGGCCCGCGACGTGGACCAGGGTCTGGTGGACTCGCTACGGCTGATGAATGCGAACAAGAGGGAGATAGCCCGGAAGGTCGTCCTGCCCTCCGCCCTCGTCTGGGTGTTCAACGGATTGCGGGTGTCCTTCCCGCTGGCCCTGATGGGCGCCACGATCGGTGAGATCATCGCGTCCAAACGAGGAATCGGGTTCATCGTCACCGACTCCGCGGCTCAGTTCGACACCACAGGCGTTTTCACTGCGATCTTCACCCTCATGTTCGTCGCTGTCGCGGTGGACCGCATTATCGTACTTACCCAGGCTCATGCCCTGAAATGGGATGAGGCAAGCAGTGCTTTGTGAGGATTGCACGTCGACCGCAGCGGAGGGTTACCCATGACGATCGGTGAGTGGATGTGCCCCCGATGCGGCAGGACGCTCGATGACCCACGCAGTTTCGTCAACGAATACTGGCGCGGCTGGAGTACAAACTACTTCGCGTGGTGCGTCTCCTGCGGATGGCAGGGCGAAATCGTCGAGGAGAAGGTGGTCACCGCTCCGGAGCTGGCCGAAGCCTGACCCGCCGCACCGCACCGACGACGAAGCTCGGCTCTTCGCTATGCACCTAGAGAGTGAGTATCAGATGAAAAAGAGGCGACACCCGAGGCCGGTAACCCTGCTCGCCATACTGGTCGTCGCGCTGGCTGCCTGCGGCGGAGGAGAAACTTTCAGCAAGACCGGCGAGGGCAAGACCAAGCTCACCATCGTTCAGTCGCTCAAGTCGCTCGGCTACGCCACGATGTATGTGGCGAAGGAGAAAGGTTACTTCAAGCAGGAGGGCGTCCAGGTAGAATTCGTGGACGCGCCGGGGGGCTCGAGCGCGGTCTCGGCGGTGATCGGCGGGAGCGCGCAGGCGAGTGCCGACGCCACCCAACACGCGGTCACCGCGCTGGAGAAGGGCAAGCGCATGGTGGCGTTCGCGCCGCTGTCCCAGCAGGTTTCACTCCCGATCGTTGTCCGTACGGGCCTCTGGAAGCAGCTGGGTCTGCGGGAGGATATGCCGATCGAGGAGAAGATCAAGGTTCTCGAGGGTAGAACGCTTGGAGTTATCAGCCCGCACGGCGAGAACGCTCAGGTGTTTCGCTACCTGCTGTCCTCGGTGGGAGCCGATCCGGACAAGTCGACCTTCGTGACGCTGAACGATGCCAACGGAATGCTCGGCAGCCTCAAACAGGGGCGGGTGGACGCGATCAACATCGGCCAGCCCTTCCCGGCCCAGGCCGTATATAGTGGCTATGGACGTATCCTCATCGACCTGGCCCAAGGAGAATATCAGCCCCTGGACGGTACGCTGGATAACAGCGTGCAGACGACCGAGGAAAACCTGAAGAACAACAAGAAAGCATTCGTCGGCTTTTCCAGGGCACTCATCAAGGCGCAGGACTTCATGTACAAGTCACCCGATGAAGCCGAGAAACTACTGCACGAGCAGTACTTCCCACAGGTCCCGGACGGAATATTCCATGACGCTTTCCAGGACCTGTACAAGGGTGAAGTCTGGCCGACCCGCCTCGCCATGTCCAAGGGCGGAATGGAAAAGCTCATCGACTTCATGAGGAAGGGCGGCACGACCGTACCGGATGACTGGCAGCAGGCCTACACCAACGAGATCGCCAAGGCCGCGGGCGCCGGCTGATGAGATGAAGGCGAGCTGGTCGCCCCGTCGCTGACCGGCGGCAGGGCGACCATCATCGCCCAGGAGGCTGCCCGGGAGCCCCGCCGCGGCCGGAGACGGTGAACGCGGGGCCGGCAACGGTGAAGGACCGGGCCGGCAACGGGCTGGTTTTCCGCGTCCACGGGTTGCGGATGGCCGCGCCATCCAATAGCAAGGGGGTGCCGACCGAGTGCCTCGTTCGCATCGAGAGGGTCAAGGGTTCACGTGTGCAGATGCACCGGGTGGGCACACTGAGGGCACACGACACTGACAAGAAGCCGGAAACGTCGGCAGAGGACGTCAACCAGACGTGCAGGTCAACCCATAGCTCCGAACCGGGCCCCAGATGACCTAGTCCTGTGGATCAGTCCAACGTGAAGTAGTCGGGACCTGCGTACACGCCGGTCTTGAGCTTCTGCCGCTGCATCAGCAGGTCGTTGAGCAGGGTGGACGCGCCGATGCGGAAACTGTCAGGGGACAGCCAGTCCGGGCCGGCGGTCTCGTTCACGCACACCAGGTAGCGGATCGCGTCCTTGGACGTGCGGATACCGCCAGCGGGCTTCACCCCGACCTGCCGGCCGGCCGCCGCCCGGAAGTCGCGGACCGCCTCCAGCATCACCAGCGTCACCGGCAGGGTGGCGGCCGGTTGTACCTTGCCGGTCGAGGTCTTGACGAAGTCGGCGCCGGCGAGCATCGCCAGCCACGAGGCGCGCCGTACGTTGTCGTAGGTGGCGAGCTCGCCGGTCTCCAGGATCACCTTGAGGTGGGCCGGCTCGGCGGCCTGTTTGATGGCGGCGATCTCCTCGTACACCTGGCCGTACCGCCCGGCGAGGAACGCGCCCCGGTCGATCACCATGTCGACCTCGTCGGCGCCCGCGGCCACCGCCTCGCGGGTCTCGGTCAGCTTCACCGAGAGCGGCGAGCGCCCGGACGGGAACGCCGTCGCCACCGAGGCGATCTTGACCTGTGAACCGGTGAGGTGCTCCTTGGCGTCCGGCACGCGATCGGAGTAGACACATACCGCGGCAACCGGCGGCGCCGAGGGGTCGGTCGGGTCGGGCCGCAGCGCCTTGGCGCAGAGGGCTCGCACCTTGCCGGGCGTGTCCGCCCCTTCCAGGGTGGTCAGGTCGACCATCCGGATGGCGAGGTCCAGCGCGTACTCCTTGGCCGACTTCTTGATCGACCGGGTGGACAGCGCGGCGGCCCGTTCCTGTGCACCTACCTCGTCGACGCCGGGCAGGCCGTGCAGGAAGCGGCGCAGCGACGCCTCCGAGGCGACAACCTCGGACTCGGCCAGGTCGGAGAGAAGGGTCACCTCGCCACCATAACCCCGCGGCGACCGCCTTCCTGGCCCTGCGTCGGGCGGCGACGTCGCGCTCCAGCCACCACTCGGCGACGAGCAGCGGGATCACCCAGCCAAGCCAGCCGGACAGCCCGGCGATGGTCCAAATGAGCATCCTCTCGCTGCCCTCGAAGACGGTGTCGACCTGCGGAATGAAGACGATGGACCAGATCACGTTCCACAGCCGGTTGGTGATGATCGAGAAGGTAAGAGCGAAGCTGCGGATCATCCACCGGCGGTGCTCGACGTAGCGACGCCGCCGCGCCATCCGGAACCCGGTGATGGTGACGGTCAGCCAGAGCACGGCCAGCAGGACGTTGCTCACCCGGATCAACGGTCCGAACGGGCTCACCGCGCCGATCGTCAGGCCCAAGATCCCGGCCGGCAGCACCCCGCCGAGCACGTACACCCGGCCGATGTACCGATGGGCGGTCCGGTAGCGCTGCCGGAACCAGGGCCATATCTGCATACACGCGCCCAGCAGCGCCACCGAGCCGAAGAGCACGTGCGCCACCAGGAACGCGTAGTGCGGCGGAAAGATGTCCGGCGGCGGCACCCGGGACCGGCTCGGGTCGAGCGTCAGGTACGGCGGCAGCGAGAAGGCCAGGAAGATGACACACACCAGCACCAGCGGCACCACCCAGGGGCGCTGCCACCACTTGCGTGACGTACGTGTCGAGGGCGGGGGCGTCTTGCCTGGTCCCGGCCCGTCGGGCGCCAGGCTCGACTGTTCAGCGGTCGTGGTCATGCCGGAACTGTACGTACGTCTCATACATATGTCTAGTACATTTGTGCAAGACGCATGTATCAAGTCCGAGTATGATCACGAAGATGGGAAATCGTGAGGACCTGCTCGCGGGCGCCAAGCGCTGCCTATACGAGAAGGGATACGCGCGCACCACCGCGCGCGATATCGCCGCGGCCTCCGGCACCAGCCTGGCCGCCATCGGCTACCACTTTGGGTCCAAGGAGGCACTGCTGAACGCCGCGCTGGTCCAGGCCGTCCAGGAGTGGGGCGACGAGCTAGGGGATGCGTTGGCCGCCGAAGGCGGTGCCGGCGGCAGCGCGGCCGAGCGGTTCGAGTCGATCTGGACCACGGTGGTCGAGCTGTTCGCCAGGCACCGACAGCTGTGGGCCGCCAACTTCGAGATCTTCCCCCACCTCGAGCGGGCACCCGAGATGCGCCGGTTCTTCGCGGAGGCCGCCCAGCTCGGACGCCAGGGGCTGGTGTCGCTGTTCCAGAACGTCGATATGGCTGCTGTCGACGAGCGGACGGCGCAGACGCTCGGCTCGTTCTACCACGCGTTGGTGCTCGGTGTGATGGCGCAGCACCTGATCGACCCGGAGCGCGCCCCGTCGGGTCGCGACCTGGCCGAGGCACTGCGGATCATCACGGCGAATCGGGCACCCGGTCGTTAACCTGGTGTTCGAGGAGAGGAGCGCCATGTCCGTCACCCTGCCCGAGGAGCTGCTGCTCATCGTCCTCGACGACGTCGCAGGGTCGGTACGGGCCGGACGGCCCGCACTGGACTTCGGCCTCGCCGGAGGGCAGCTCCTCGAGCTCGCGCTCGCCAGCCGGATCGATGTCGTCGACAAGAAGGTCGCGGTGGTGGATCCGAGACCGGTCGGCGACCCCGATATCGACCGGGCGCTCGAGCGCATCGCGACCTCGAAGAGGCAACGCAAGCCGCAGGATTGGGTGCAGGCGCTGCACAAGCCGCTTCGCGCCGGGTACTCGGACCGGCTGGTCAAGCAGGGGATGGTGCGCCTGGAGAACCGCCGCGTCCTCGGCATTTTCCCGGTGCGCCGGTTTCCGGCCGTGGACGCGGCGGTGGAGACCGAGACGCGGGGCAGGCTGCGCTCGGTCCTTGTCGAGGGGGCGGACCCCGACCCCCGTACGGCCGCGCTGGTGTCCCTGCTGCGCGCCGCGGACATGGTCAAGAAGCTGTTCCCCGACGCCGACCGGGGTGCCATCAAGAGGCGGGCGAAGGAGGTCAGCGAGGGGGAGTGGGCCGGCGCCGCGGTACGCAAAGCGGTGGAGTCCGTCAACGCGGCCGTCGCCGGGGCCGTCGCCGCCGCCACCGCGGCCGGTGCGGCCAGCTCGAGCACCTAGCCCTATGCTTGAGCCGTGATCTTGCAGAAATTCAACTCCGGCCGGGTCAAATTTCTGCAAGATCACGGCCGGAGAGTGCGGGTGACGTCGCGGCGCAGGGCGGCGAGTTCGGCCGCGGCGCGGGAACGGGCGTCCTCGACCCGACCGGTCACCGGGGTTACGACCTCGAGGTACGCCTTGAGCTTCGGCTCTGTACCGGATGGCCGTACCACGACGCGGGCGCGTCCGCCGAGCCGGTACCGCAGCGCGTCGGTCGGCGGCAGCCCAGCACCGCCCGCTCCGGCCAGCAGATCCTCGACAGCCTCTACCCGCCGCCCGCCGAGCGTGCTGGGCGGGCGTTCGCGGACCCGCACCATGGCGTCCTCGGCCGGACGCGTCACGTGCACCGGGATGGTGAGCTGCGACGTGGCGTGCAGGCCGTACCGCCGCGCCTGCGCGTCGAGCAGCTCCGGCAGCGTCCGGCCGGCCCGCTTCGCCGCCGCGGCGAGGCCGGCGGCCGCGAGCGCGGCGCCGATGCCGTCCTTGTCCCGTACCGGCGGGGCCCCTTCGAGCAGGGCGTCGCCGGCGACGCAGTAGCCGAGCGCCTCCTCGTACCCATACACGAACCGGCCCCCGGTACCGGAAAGCTCGTCGGCGCGGGTGATCCACTTGAAGCCGGTGAGTGTCTCGGCGTACCGGACACCGTGCGCGGCGGCGATCTTGGCGAGCAGGGACGACGACACGATGGTCGTCACCACCAACCGGTCCGCGCCGCTCGTGTGCGCCAGCACGTGCTCGGCGAGCAGGCAGCCCAGCTCGTCGCCGGTGAGCTGGCGCATCCGCCCGCCGTCCGGTACCGCGACCGCGCACCGGTCGGCGTCCGGGTCGTTGGCGATCACTAGGTCCGCGCCGACCCTCCCGCCGGCCGCGAGCACGAGGTCCATCGCGCCGGGCTCCTCGGGGTTGGGGAAGGCGACGGTCGGGAAGTCCGGGTCGGGCTCGGCCTGCTCGGCGACGACGTACGGCTCCGGGAAGCCGGCCCGGGCGAACGCCGCCGCCAGCACGTCCCGCCCGACACCGTGCAGCGGTGTGTACGCGACGGAGACGTCCCGGTCGGACCCGAGAGGGAGCCGGCACACCGCATCGAGGTAGGAGTCCACCACCTCGTCGCCGACCGTCTCCCAGCCACCATCGAGGGGAACGCCGGCCAGCGGCCCTACCGCGTCGATCGCCGCGGATATCTCCAGGTCTGCTGGCGGCGCGATCTGCCTGCCGTCGCCGAGGTAGACCTTGTACCCGTTGTCCCTCGGCGGGTTGTGGCTCGCGGTCACCATCACGCCGGCGTCGGCGCCGAGATGCCGGACCGCGAACGCGAGCACCGGGGTCGGCAGCGGGCGGGGCAGCACGAGGGCCCGCAGACCCGCGCCGGCCAGCACGGCCGCCGAGTCCCGTGCGAACTGCCCGGAGTAGTGGCGGGCGTCGTAGCCGACGACGGCCGACCGACCACTCCGGCCGGTCGAGTGGCGGGTCAGGTAGGCGGCGAGGCCGGCCGCGGCCCGCATCACCGTGACGCGGTTCATCCGGTTCGGCCCGGCGCCGAGTTCGCCGCGCAATCCCGCGGTCCCGAACTGGAGCCGTTCCCCGAACCGGGCGACGAGCGCGTCCCGGTCGCCGCCGTCCAGGATCCCGCGCAGCTCGACTTGGGTACGCGGGTCCGGGTCCTCGGCGAGCCAGGCCCGCGCCCGGTCAACCAGCTCGTTGCTCACAGCTTCCCGACCAGCTCGGCGAGCAGGCGTCCCATCCGTCCCGCCGACTCCCGGCCGACAGCCAGGACCTCCTCGTGGGCGACCGGCTCGTCGGACAGCCCGGCCGCGACGTTCGTGACCAGCGAGACGCCGAGTACCTCCGCCCCGGCCTCGCGGGCGGCGATCGCCTCCAACGCCGTGGACATGCCCACCAGGTCGGCGCCGAGCGTGTGCAGCATGCGGATCTCGGCGGGCGTTTCGTACTGCGGGCCGCGCATGCAGGCGTACACCCCCTCGGCCAGGCCCGGATCTACATCCCTGGCAAGCGCGCGTAGCCTCGGCGAATAGCAAGCGGTCAGGTCGACGAACGTCGCTCCGGCGAGCGGGGAGGCGCCGGTCAGGTTGATGTGGTCGGCGATGAGCACCGGCTGGCCGACCCGCAGCCCGGCGCGGATTCCGCCGGCCGCGTTGGTGAGGATCACCGTGCCGACCCCGGCGGCCAGGGCGGTACGTACCCCGTGTGCGACCGCCGCCGCGCCGTGGCCCTCGTACAGATGGCTGCGGCCGAGGAAGACGAGCACCCGCCGGCCGCCGGCCTCGACGGTGCGAAGGCGTCCGGCGTGCCCCGCCACACCGGGCGCGGGGAAGCCCGGCAGTTCGGTGACGGCGAGCTCGTGTGCCGGCTCACCGAACGCGTCGGCGGCCGGGGCCCACCCCGACCCTAGGACGACGGCGGCGTGGTAGCCGGCGGCGCCGGTGCGCTCCCGAAGCGAGTCGGCGGCGAGCCGGGCCAGTCGGTACGGGTCGGACCCCATCGCCACCAGGTTACGGCCCACGCTCGCGGCGCGGCGTCGGCCGCTTCCGTCGGATGCGCCGATGAGTTCCGGGCACGAGTGTGGTCTCACTGGTGCACGGTGAATCCCGGCCGCCCGGTGGCGCCGGAGTCTGCAAGGGAGCACAACATGGGCAAGATCATGTCGAACTTCTTCGTCTCGCTCGACGGCGTCGTCGAATCCCCCGACCAGTGGCATTTCCCCTACTTCAACGACGAGATGGCCGCCGCGATGGCGCGAGGGATCGAGACGTACGAGGCCTTCCTGATGGGGCGGGTGCTGTACGAGGAGTGGGCGGCCTACTGGCCGAGCCATGGCGACGAGGTGCCGGGCGTGCCCGGCGAGCCACAGGAAGCGGCGGATGCGTTCGCCTCGTTCATCAACAACGTGCGCAAGTACGTCGTGTCGAACACGCTCGGCAAGGCAGCGTGGAACAACACGACTGTCGTGTCCGGCGACGTCGCCCCGCAACTCCGGGAGATCAAGGAGCGGACCGACGGCGACATCGGACTGTCTGGGAGCGCCACCGTCGTCCGCTGGCTGCTCGCCAACAACCTCCTCGACGAGCTGCATCTCATGGTTCACCCCATCGCCGTCGGCCACGGTCAACGGCTGTTCGAGGACACGCCGACGTATCCGCTGCGACTCGTGCACCACGAGATGTTCGAGACCGGCGTGTTGAACCTGACATACGCGCCCGCGGCCAGCTGAATCGCGCCAGTACCGCGGACACTGGAGCCGCTGGCCACCATAGAGTGCTCTCATGGCCTTGGGTACGGCTGCGCGCACCACAGCCCCGCCAGGGACGCTAAGGGTGGAGACCCTGGTCGCGCTGCGGCGGGCGCGTGATGTGATCGACAGCCGGTACGCCGAACCGCTCGATCTGGACGCGATCGCCTGCACGGCGGGCTACTCGCGTTACTACTTCGCCCGTGCTTTTCGGGCCGCCTACGGGGAGACGCCCGGCCGCTACCTCTCCCGGCGCAGGGTGGAGCGGGCGCAGGAGCTGCTCCGCATGGTCAACCTCACCGTCACCGAGGTCTGCTTCCTGGTGGGGTTCAACAGCCTTGGCTCGTTCAGTTCCCGATTCACCGAGCTGGTCGGCGTGCCGCGGTCGCAGTTCCAGCGCGACGCGCACAGAGCTGGCCCGCCACCGATTCCCGGTTGCTACGTGATGATGTGGAGCGTACCTGGCGCCGGGCGCGGGCAGTAGGACCGTAGGCAGAGGCAGAGACAGCAATCCTGGAGAAGCCGCACGAGTCCGTGGCCGGCTAGCGTCGCCGGTGTTCGTCACCGTACGAGAGAGAGGGGCCAACGATGATCACCAGACTCGGCGTCGCCGGCATCTTCGTGCTCGACTACGAGGAGTCCAAGCGGTTCTTCATCGACAAGCTCGGCTTCGAGGAGCGTTTCGACCTGATGATGGAGAACGGCTACCGCTGGCTGACCGTCGGCCCGCCGGCGGATCCGCGGTTTCAGCTCAACCTCACCGTCCCCGGACCGCCGATGTACGACGAGGAGACCGCCGCAATGATCCGGGCACTGGTCGCCAAGGGCACGTTGAGCGGCGGCGCCTGGAACACCGACGACTGCCGCAAGACCTACGAGGAGTACTCCGCGCGGGGGGTGGAGTTCCTGCAAGAGCCGCAGGACCGTCCCTACGGTGTGGAGGCGGTCTTCCGCGACAACTCCGGGAACTGGTACAGCCTCAACGAATTGTCTCCGGACGCGCTCGACCGGGAGGCGATCGCGAAGAAGTTCCAGCCGGGAGGAACCGGCTGAACCGGCTAAGCCTCTAGTCGCCCAACGAGCGGCAAGGACGGCCGCGAAGGTCGGTGACGTAGTCGTCGGGGGCACCGGCCTTCTCCGCGGCGTTGGCCACGAGCGCGAGGTAGGCCGCGGACGGCAGGCCCCCCTCGTACCCGTTGAGCACGTACAGCCAGGACAGGACGTCGCCGTCGAGCGTGCTCACCCGTACCCGGTGCTTGCGGCGCAGTCCGAGGTCCACACCCTCCCACCGGTCGAGCATCGGCTCGTCCCAGCGCGGAACGTCGTACAGCACCACAAAGACCTGATGGAAGGGGTCTTCGACGACCGTCGCCCGCGCTCCGTCCCAGCTCAGCTCCTCGGCGCCGAAGGTGAGGCGCCATCCGGGCAGCCAGCCAGAACCCCACAGCGGTGAATGCGGAGCCCGGTGGGCCATCTGCTGGGGGTCCATGTTGCTGCCGTATGCCGCGTAGAGGGGCACAGGTGAAAAGCGTAGGGGGTCCGTACCTGCGGCACGCAGAGGATCGCCCACCGGGTCCGGTAGGGAACAATGAAAAGCGTGACACGCATCGCGATCATTGGCGGAGGACCGGGAGGTTACGAGGCAGCGCTCGTCGCAGCGCAGCTCGGGGGCGAGGTCACCGTCGTCGACCGGGACGGCCTGGGCGGCGCCTGCGTGCTCACCGACTGCGTGCCCTCGAAGACGCTGATCGCCACGTCGGAGTCGATGACGATGATGGCCGACTCACCGTCGCTCGGTGTGCGGTTCGACGGGGGCTCGGACGGTCAGGTGGGTGGGGTCCACGTCGACCTCCCGATGGTCAACTCCCGAGTGACCGGGCTCGCCAAGGCCCAGTCCGACGACGTGACGACCCGCCTGTCCAGCGAGGGCGTCGAGGTGATCCGTGGCTCCGCGCGGCTGGTCGATCCGCACATCGTCGCGGTGGGCGAGCGCCGCATCCCGGCCGACGTGGTGCTGGTGGCCACCGGCGCCCACCCGCGGGTGCTTCCCGGCGCCGAGCCGGACGGCGAGCGGCTACTCAACTGGCGACAGCTGTACGAGCTCAAGGAGCTGCCGGAGGACCTGATAGTCGTCGGTTCCGGGGTCACCGGCGCCGAGTTCGCCAACGCCTACCAGGCCCTGGGCTCGCAGGTGACGTTGGTGTCGTCCCGTGACCGGGTGATGCCGAGCGAGGACGCCGACGCGGCGCGGGTGCTGGAGAACGTCTTCCGCCGCCGCGGCATGACCATCCTCAGCCGCTCGAGGGCCGCCGGGGTGAGGCGCAGCGGCTACGGCGTGGCGGTGACACTCGAGGACGGCCGCGTCGTCGAGGGCTCCCACTGCCTGCTCACCGTCGGCATGGTGCCCAACACCGAGGGTTTCGGCCTAGAGGAGGCGGGTGTGAATCTGGATGAGCGGGGGTTCATCCAGGTGGACCGGGTGTCGCGGACGTCGGCGCCCGGCGTGTACGCCGCCGGCGACTGTACCGGCGTGATGATGCTCGCCTCGGTGGCCGCGATGCAGGGGCGGATCGCCATGTGGCATTCGCTCGGCGAGGGTGTTCGTCCGCTGCGGCTGAGTACTGTCGCGGCCACCGTGTTCACGGATCCGGAGATCGCCACCGTCGGGGTGTCGCAGCAGGCGGTCGAGAACGGCGAGGTCGAGGCCGAAACGGTGAAGCTCCCGCTCGCCACGAACGCACGCGCCAAGATGCAGGGCGTACGCGACGGGTTCGTGAAGCTGTTCTGCCGGCCGGGCACCGGCATCGTGCTCGGCGGCGTGGTCGTGGCGCCGCGGGCAAGCGAGCTCGTCCTCGCGCTGTCCCTCGGCGTTCAGCAGATGCTGACGGTGGACCAGATGGCCCACACGTTCGCCGTCTACCCCTCGCTCACCGGCAGCATCACCGAGGCCGCCCGGAAGCTCATGCCGGTCTCACCGTACTAGAGGGGGCGGCGGCGATCAGAAATCGCCGCCGCCGAAGTCGCCGAAGCCACCCCCGCCGAAGTCCCCGCCGCCGAAGTCGAACCCTCCGCCGCCGAAGTCACCGCCGCCGGCGTCCCCACCGGTATCGAAGCCGCCGTAGCCCCAGCCGCCGAACATCATGTGGCTGAGCGCGGAGCCGATGAGCAGGCCGGTGAACATGTCGGCCATGCCGTACCCGCCGTAGTACCCGCCGGCCCACGGCGCGTAGGCCCTGCCGCCCTCCCAGTACGGGCGACGTACCCCGCCGACCAGGACCTGCCTGGCTTCCGGGTCCTCGCCGTTGGCGAGCCGCTCCGAATCGGCCGCGCACACCGGCACCTGGCGTGGCGCACCGCCGGCCGGCGCCCAGTACGTGTCGGTCACCGACGGGCCGTGCTGGGGGTTGAAGAAGCACGGCGCGCGTCGCTCGGGCACCGGCTGACCGTCGAGCCGGGACCGTACGCAGGTCATCGCGTAGCGCCCGTCCTCCAGGGCCGTCGTCACGTGGCGCAGGTCGGCGGGCCTGTGGGCCGCGGCGAGGGCCGTCTTCGCCGCGTCGTAGGAGTCCAGCGCGTGCGTGTAGTCCCGCCGGGCGTCGGGGTCGAGGTCGGCGTCGCGGACGTCGAGATCGAGCCGGGCGACGTCCTCGCCGAGCCGGACGACGTCCTCCTCGGCCACGACCCTGGCCTGGGCGAGCTCCTCGGCTTCCCGCTTCCTTCGCCGCTGCCGGGTGAACGCGAAGAGGCCAAAGCCGCCCACGAAGAGCAGCGCGAGCACCGCGAGCAGCGCGGTGGTGCCGGCCGTGTTGGGCAGCGAACCGCCGTTGTCCGCGGCCTCGTTCGTCAGGGTGACGAAGTCCCGCAGAGCGCCGGCCGCGTCGCCCTCGTTGTCCGAGGCCGCCCGCTCGGCGATCTCGTTGTCCACGCCATCGTCGAGGACATTCGAGTTGGCGCGGAGGTTGCCGTCGGCCGTCAGGATGACGTACGTGCCGTCCTTCTCCAGACCTTTGATGATCGCTTCGCCGAAGTCGTCGATCTCGCTCTCGGTCATCGCCGGCACGACTGCCGCGTAGATCGGCGAGTCGGACTCCTGCAGGGCGTTCCGTACCTGGGACTCGGCGCGCGGCGACAGCACGCCCGAGGCGTCCGGCGCGACGTACAGCCGGTCGTTCTCGAGCGCGGAGACGGCCTGGGCGGGGTCGACGTCGGCGCGTGCCGGTGCCGCGAGCATGGCCGTGAACAGTGTGGTGAGCACAGCCGTCAGGAGCGCCGCGGCCAGGGCTCCCACGGAGATGCGACGTCGTGTCATGGCTTAAGTCTGGCCTCCTTCACCCAAGGCGACGAACCGGGCACCCCTCTAGTTCCGCCCATCGCGCCGAGATCTATGTTGCGGGGGTCGTTTTGTCCGGTTAGGCCCCCCACAACATAGATCTCGGCGAGGGGGAGGGCCGGGCGGCTCAGTCCTTGATCTCGCAGACGACCGCACCGTTCTGCAGGGTTCCGCCGACCTCGGCGGCGAGGCCGGTCACCGTGCCGTCCTTGTGTGCGGCCAGCGGCTGCTCCATCTTCATCGCCTCGATGACGATGATCGTGTCGCCGGCCGAGACGCGTTGCCCGTCCTCGGCGACCACCTTGACCACGGTCCCCTGCATCGGGCTGACCAGCGCGTCGCCGCCCGCTGCCGGCGCTGCCGCCGAGCCGCCGGCACGCTTCGGGGGCCTGCGGGCCTCGCGCCCGACCCCCGCCGTACCCGCGTCCAGACCCAGCCCGGCCGGCAGGACGACCTCCAGCCGCTTGCCGCCGACCTCGACAGTCACCCGCTCCCGCTCCGGGTGCTCGTCCGGGCCGGGCGCGGCCCCGGCCTCGTACGGCGGGATGTCGCCGGCGAACTCCTCCTCGATCCACCGGGTGTGCACGGAGAACGGCTCGCCCGGGTCGGTGGGCGCGAACGCCGGATCGTCGACGACCGTTCGGTGGAACGGAAGCACCGTGGCCAGCCCCTCGACCTCGAACTCGGCAAGGGCGCGGCGGGCACGCTGCAGAGCCTCGGTACGGTCGCGCCCGGTGACGATCAGCTTCGCGAGGAGCGAGTCGAACGCCTGCCCGATCACGCTGCCCGGCTCGACCCCGGAGTCCAGCCGTACCCCCGGGCCGGCGGGCGGGTTCCACCGGACGACCGTGCCCGGTACCGGGAAGAAGTTCCGCCCGGGGTCCTCGCCGTTGATCCGAAACTCGATGGCGTGCCCGCGCAGCGGCGGGTCGCGGTAGCCGATCTCCTCCCCGGCGGCGACGCGGAGCTGCTCACGTACCAGGTCGATGCCGCTGACCTCCTCGGTCACCGGGTGCTCGACCTGGAGCCTGGTGTTGACCTCGAGGAACGACACCGACCCGTCGCCGCCCACGAGGAACTCGCAGGTGCCGGCGCCGACGTAGCCCGCCTCGGCCATGATCGCCTTCGACGCCTCGTACAGCGTGCGTTCCTGGTCCGGATGGAGGAACGGCGCCGGCGCCTCCTCGACAAGCTTCTGGTGCCGGCGCTGCAGCGAGCAGTCCCGGGTGGAGATCACCACGACGTTCCCGTGCCCGTCCGCGAGGACCTGGGTCTCGACGTGCCGCGGCCGGTCGAGGTAGCGCTCGACGAAGCACTCCCCGCGCCCGAAGGCCGCCGTGGCCTCGCGGACCGCGGAGTCGTACATGTCGGGGATCTCTTCGTAGGTGCGTGCCACCTTCAGCCCGCGTCCTCCGCCGCCGAACGCTGCCTTGATCGCGATCGGCAGCCCGTGCTCCCGGGCGAACGCCGTCACCTCCTCGGCCCCCGACACCGGGTTGGGTGTGCCCGCCGCGAGGGGGGCGCCGACCTGCCGGGCGATCTGCCGCGCCCGAACCTTGTCGCCCAGGGCGCGGATCGCGGCGGCCGGGGGACCTATCCAGATCAGCCCCGCGTCCACGACGGCGTCGGCGAAGTCGGCGTTCTCGGCGAGGAAGCCGTAGCCGGGGTGGACGGCGTCCGCCCCGGCGTCCTTCGCGGCACGCAGGACCTTCTCGACGTCCAGGTAGCTGTCCGCCGCCGTACTCCCGCCGAGGGCGTACGCCTCGTCGGCGATCCGTACGTGCAGGGCGTCGAGGTCGGGCTCGGCGTACACGGCCACGCTGGTCAGTCCGGCGTCCCGGCACGCCCGGCCGATGCGGACGGCGATCTCTCCGCGGTTGGCGATGAGGACCTTGCGCACCTAATCCTCCCGTCTCGCAGCTCCGCTCGGGAGTCTAGGCTGCCCTCGCCGCCGCGCCGGTCGTAGGGGCTCGCCGCGCGACGAAGTTCACCCGCCGACCGCCGCGCCGTTCGCGATCGCGTGCAGCGCGGCACAGTGCGCCTCGAACGCCTTGCGGCCCTGCCCGGTGAGGGACAGCCAGGTACGTGGCCGCTTGCCGATGTAGCCCTTCGTCACGTTGACGTAGCCGGCCGCCTCCAGCGTGCTCACCTGCTTCGAGAGCACCGAGTCGGTCACCTCGACAGTGTCCCGGACGAAGCCGAACTCCGCCTTGTGGGCGGCGGCGAGCGTGGCGACGATCGAGAACCGCACCGGGTTGTGGATGACGTCGTCGAGTTGGTGCCGCGGATGGGTCATCGGCGGTGCTCCCAATAGGCCGCGACGAAGCACGGCAGCGAGACCACGAAGCCGCCGGGCAACCACCAGACCAGCTCCCCGTGGAACCAGCTGATCCCCGGGATCAGTACCGCGCAGTACAGGGCGAACCAGATGGCGAGCCAGGTGATGTGCAGGCGTCCGTACCCGCGCCGGGAGACCCGATGCCTACCGGCGTAGAGGACGGACAGGCCGGTGACGAAGCCCGCCCACACGACGCCGAACGTGACCAGGTAGCGGACGTACCACCGAGATCCCCGCTGCACCGCGCGGCGCAACCGCTCGGCCCGCGCGAGCGCGTCGGCCGCGTCGACGTGCTCGGATTGCCTCTCGCTCACCGCTCCTCCTCTCTCGCCGGGCTCCGGCGGGTCTCCAGGTACGCGCCGACGAAGAAGGGCAGGGAGGCGGCGACGGCGCCGGGCAGCCACCACCCCGGCTCCTCCGGGAAGACGACCACGCCGACGCTGACGACCGTCAGGAACAGGATCGTCCAGACCGTCAGGATCACGGCGTGCCGCAGGAGGTACCCGTGGGTCGCGGCGGGCTCGCGTCTGGCGGCGAGCGCTGTCGCGACGCCGAAGCTGCCGAACACCGCCGCGAACACCGCGCCGGCCCACCCGCTGCTCACGAGCCCGGGCACCGCCGTGCCGACCAGCGCCACGAACCCGAAGACGAGGAGGAAGCGGACGTACCACCGAGAGCGTCGCCGTACGAGATCGTCGAACCGGTCGGCCCAGGTGAGCGCGTCCGCCGCGGGCTCGTCGGTTCGCTGCTGCTCAGTCATCGCCGGGCCTCCCGGTAGGCGTAGACGAACGGCGGCATGGCCGCGGCCGCCGCGCCGGGCAGCCACCAGGCGAGGTTCTGCTCGAAGACGAGGAGCCCGACAAAACAGACCGCGAGGTACACGGGGAGCGAGACCGCCGTGGCGACGTTGAGGTTCCGGGAGCCGTCCCGTACGGCCACGGGTTGGCGCCGCGAGTGGAACACCCCCGCCAATCCCAGTCCAAAGCAGCCGACCGCGACGACCGCAGGCGACCACCAGGAGGGAAACATCCCCAGGATGAGCGTCGCCGTGAAGATCATCACACCGTAGATCACCTGGTAATACACGTACCAACTGCCGCGTCTCCGCACGATCCCGTGGATGCGCTCGGCCTCCGTGAGCGTGGCAGCGGCCTCGGCCGCATCTGGTTCGTCGACGACCATGACGTCTCCAGTGGGTAGGTTGTGCGCCATCCTGACAAGTACTTTCCATCTCGTCAAGTAGTCGCCCGGACGAAGGTAGTTTCCGTGTAGGCCGGCTCGGTCACGGCGAAGGGGCCGTCCATCCGTTGGCTCCAGGATGAACGGCCCCTTCGCTGGGAGGACCGAAGCGGGTCAGGCCGAGGGGACCAGGGCGCCCTCGTGCTCGAGCAGGCGGCGCTTGTGGTCGAGGCCGTAGTAGTAGCCGCCCAGGCCGCCCGCCGCCGGCACCACGCGGTGACAGGGCACGATCGGGGCGATGAGGTTGCTCGCGCAGGCACCGCCGGCAACGCGCGCCGCGCCGGGGCGTCCGGCCATGACGGCGAGCTCGCCGTAGGTGACGGTCTGCCCGGCGGGCACCCGGCGCAGCGCCTCCCACAGGCGTTCCCGCAGTGGCGTGCCGACCTGCCGCACCTGCAGTGTGTCGAGCGCGGCGAGATCGCCGTCGAAGTACGCGCGCACCCGCTCGCTGAGCGTGCCGAGATCGTCCACGATCTCCAGGTCGTCGTCACGCAGGCCGGCGTGCAGGCGGCCGTAGAGATCCTTCGGCTCGGGGGTAAAGCCGGCGCCGACCAGGACGCCGTCCCGGGCGAGCAGGCTGAGCGGCCCGATCGGCGTCGTCATCACGGTCGCACGGATCACTGTCATTCCATCTCCTGGGTGGGTGAGTGGGCGGGTGAGACCTCCGACGGGTCATCGGGTGGGTCCTCGGATGGGTCCGGTGGGTACAGCCAGGTCCACAGGTGCATGGCGGCGTAGCCGCGCCAGGGCCGCCAGGTGGCCGACCGTGAGACCGGCACGCCGAGACGGTCGAGCGCGCGCAGCAGCGCCAGGTCACCGTCGGGGAACGCGTCCGGGTCGCGCAGCGCACGCATCGCGATGTACGCGGCCGTCCACGGCCCTACGCCGGGGAGCGCACGCAGCCGGGCGACCGTCTCGGCCGGATCGGCGCTGCCGTCCAGCACCAGGTCCCCGGCGGCCACGCCCTGTGCGAGCGCCCGCAGCGTCCGTCCCCGCGACCCGGGGAACCCGAGCCCGGACAGGTCGGCCTCGGCCACGTCCGCGGCGGCCGGGAACAGGTGGGTGAGCCGCCCGACCGGCCGGGTGAGCGGCTTGCCCAGCCGGGCGACGAGCCGGCCGGCGAGCGTGCTCGCCGCCGGCACCGAGACCTGCTGGCCGAGGACCGCCCGGACGGCGAGCTCGAAGCCGTCGAACGCGCCGGGCAGTCGGATACCGGGCCGGCGCCGTACCAGCGCAGCCAGCGCTGGGTCCCGGGCGAGGACCTCGCCCACCGCCTGCGGGTCGGCGTCGAGGTCGAGCAGCCGGCGGGACCGAGCGACGGTGCGGGCGATCCCGTGCGTGTCGTCCGCGACGAGCGTGAGCGCGACGTACGGCGCGCCGGCCGCCTCCCGGGCAGCAGGACCGGACAGGGCGAGCCGGACGATGCCCTCACCTGACGCGGTGCGGACCGTGCGCGCGTAGTACCCGTCGGCCACCTCCTCGACTCCGGGGACCGCGCGGGTGCCCAGGAAGCCGAGGATCGCGGCCACATCGAGCGGCGGGCGATACGCCAGCCGCATCGTCAGCTCGGCGACACCCGCGCCGGCCCGCTCGTCCCCCGCCTCCGGCCGGCGTCGCGGGTGCCGCAGCTCGCGCGGCGGACGCCCGTAGGCGGCCAGCATGCTCGCGTTGAACTGCCGCACGCTGCCGAACCCGCTGGCGAACGCGACGTCGGTGACCGGCATCGAGGTCTCCTCGAGCAGCCGCCGGGCGAGCTGCACGCGGCGGGTACGGGCCAGCGCCAGCGGGCCGACACCGAGCTCGGCCACGAACACCCGGTGCAGGTGACGTTCGGTGACCGCGAGCCGGCTCGCGAGACCGCGTACGCTCTCGGCGTCCACCACTCCCTCGGCGATCAGCCGCAGCCCTCGTCCGATCAGGTCGCCGCGTACGTCCCAGTCCGGGGAGTCCGGGCTCGCCTCCGGCCGGCAGCGCCGGCACGGTCGGAAGCCGGCGGCCAGCGCCACTGCCGCGTACCGGAAGAAGCGGACGTTCTTCGGGGACGGCGTACGCGCCGGGCAGATCGGCCGGCAGAACACGCCGGTGCTCGTGACGCCCGTGTAGAACCGGCCGTCGAACCGGGCGTCGCGCGCCTCGATCGCGCGGTAGCACGCGTCGAAATCCAGTCCGCCGTCCAGCCTGCCCAACCGGTCCCGGCTCGTTTCCGCTGCTCGCATGGTCGTCCCGTTCCGCCGTCTTCCAACCTTGACTCCAAAGCTACCGTGCAGCTCATCCCGGATACTCGCGGGAATCAGACGTCGTCGTCACGGGTGGCCCGGCCCGCTGTGGCGGGTGCCACAAACGATTGCAGCGATCGGCCTCGCGGGCTAGGCTTCCTCTCGAAGCGCGCTTATCGACGAGAGGAACCGGTGACCGGTGTCCACGGCGACGGTCGCGATCCTCGGGACCCGCTACCAGGATCTGGCCATCGAGGAGGCCATTCTCGAGCCCCTCGGCGTGCGGCTGGTCGCCGGCGCCGGCCGGGACGGCGCGGACATCCTCGCGGCGGCCGACGGCGCTGACGTCATCCTCGCCGGCGCCGCGCCGAGGTTCGACGCGGGGGTCATCGAGCGCCTGTCCTGCCGCGGCATCGTCCGGTACGGCGTCGGCACCGACTCGATCGACCTGGCGGCGGCCGAGCGCGCCGGCATCTGGGTGGCGCGGGTGTCCGACTACGGCACCGAGGCCGTCGCGATCCACGCGGTGACGCTGATCCTGGCCGGGCTCCGGCGGCTGCGCGAGGCCGACGCGCGGGTCCGCGCGGGCGGCTGGGGGTTCGGTGAGCTTCGTCCGCTGCACCTGCCGTCCGCGACGACCGCGGGAGTGATCGGGTTCGGGCGCATCGGCGCCCGGGTCGGCCGGCAGCTGGCCGCGCTCGGCTTCCGGGTCCTCGCCCACGATCCGTACGTGTCGGTCACCGAGGCGGCCGGCGGCGCCGCGGTCACCTCCGCGACGTTCGACCAGGTGCTGGCGGACTCCGACGTCGTCTCGTTGCACGTACCCGGTGCCTCGGATGGCCGGCCGCTGCTGGACGCCGCCGCGCTGGCCCGGATGAAGGCCGGCTCGGTGCTGGTGAACACCGCGCGCGGGTCGCTGGTGGACGCCGCCGCGCTGGTACGCGGGATGGGTGCGGACCGTCCCCGCATCGCCGCGCTCGACGTCTACCATCCCGAGCCACCCGACGTCGGGGAGTTCTCCGCGGTCGCCGACCGGCTGATTCTCACCCCCCACATGGCCTGGTACACCGAGCAATCCGAGGTCGACCTGCGCACCAAGGCGGCGGAGGAGGCGGCTCGCCTGGTACGCGGAGAACCGCCGCTCGACGTCGTTGTCGCCCCGCGCGCCGCGGCGGAGGGGAACCGTCGATGACGTCCGCGATCCACGACCTGACCAGCCCCGACGTCGCGCGCGTCATCGAACGCAACCCAGTCGCGGTGCTTCCGTTCGGCAGCGTCGAGCAGCACGGTCCGCACCTGCCGTGCGGCACCGACACGTTTGCCGCCGAGCTGATCGCCGAGGCGGTCGCCGACCGGCTCGACGCGCTGTTCGTACCGTTCGGGCCGTACGGCGTCACGCCGATACACGCCGGGCACCCTGGCACGATCTCGCTGTCCCGGGGGACGTTCGAGCTGCTCCTCCGGGATGTGTGCGAGGAGCTCATACGTCTCGGCGTCCGGGCGCTGGTCTTCGTCAACTGGCACGAGGGCAACACGGCCTCGCTGAACGCGGTCGCCACCGACCTGCAGCGCGAGCACGGCGCGACGTTCGTGGTCGCGCAGGCCTGTTACGTGGCACAACGCCGCTACGCCGCGGAGGGCGGCGAGCTGACCCACGGGGGCGGCATCGAGACCCTCGCGGTCATGGCCTACGACCCGGCGCTGCTGCGGCTGGAGCGAGCCGGTCGGCCGAGCAGGCCGCCCGGCGCCGAGGCCATGGACGAGATGCGGCGCTCCCACGAGGTGTACGGGTTCGTCACCGACGTCACCGAGCTGGTCGAGGACGGATGGTACGGCGACCCCGGCTGGGCCACCCCGGAGCGGGCCGAGGCGTTCGTGGACACGGTGGCCGGCGAGGTGGTGCGCGGCGTCGAGCGGGTCACGCGCGCCCGAGAGCGCGGCGGGCCGACGGATAACCGAGGAGGATGAGCATGGCCGACCGGGTAGGCGGACGGGTACGGCTGGCGGCGGTGGGCCTGGGGCGGTGGGCGAACGTCCTGGCCCGCGGCGCTCAGCGGGGAGACGTCATCGAGCTGGTCAGCTGCTACACACGCAGCGAGGACAAGCGCCGCGAGTTCTGTGAGGAGTTCGGCGTCCCGCGCAGCGCCGCGACGTACCAGGAGCTGCTCGACGACGACGAGGTCGAGGGGGTGCTGATCGTCACGCCCAACGACACCCATCGGTCGCTCATCATCGAGGCGCTGGAGGCCGGCAAGGGGGTGTACGTGGACAAGCCGATCACGCACACCCTGGAGGACGCGGCGGCGGTCGCGGAAGCGGTGCGGGCGTCGGGGCGGGCCTTCGCGGTGGGGCACTCGGCGCGCCGGCTGTCCGGCTGCCGGCAGATGCGGCGGTGGATCGACGAGGGGCGGCTCGGTGAGGTCTCCCTCGCCGAGGCCAACTTCTCCAACGAGCGCGGCCTGGAGCTTACGCCGGAGACCTGGCGCTGGTACGCGGACCGAAGCCCTGGCGGCTCCCTCATCCAGCTCGGCGTGCACCACACCGACAACCTGCAGCACCTGCTGGGGCCGGTGCGGTCGGTGAGCGCTCACGCCCGCCGGCTGTTCACCCAGGCCGAGATCCCGGACGCGGGGATGGCGATCCTCGAGTTCGAGTCCGGCGCGCTCGGCTACCTCGGGTCGGGCTGGGCGTCGCCCGGCGTCTACACGATCAACCTCCAGGGCACGAAGGCGAACCTGCGCTACGACCTCGACTTCACCCACTGGACCGCCTCGCACGAGGCCGACGACCACAGCACGCTGGACGCGCAGGTGTACGGCGAGTCGGAGCGGTCCCGCGTCGAGTTGCCCCGCACCGACATGTTCCGCGAGCAGCTCGAGGAGTTCGCGCTCGCCATCCGCGGCGAGGCCAAGGTCGAGGTCGGCGCGGCCGAGGCGATCCGGGCGCTCGCGGTCGTACGGGCCGCTCTCGTCTCCTCCGAGCGGCGGGGTGCCGCTGTCGAGGTGGCCGAGGTGGTCGAGACGGCCGGAGGTCGGGTGTGATCGTCCGGCGGTTCGCCGACCTCGAGTTCTCCGAGCTGCCGGGACGCCTGTCCGCCGACCCGTTCGCGGGCGTGGACCCGTCGGGCACCAGCGTCCGGATCGTACGCATCGAGGGGGCCTCGCCCCGCTCGCCGCACCGCCATCCCCGCAGCGCGGAGGCCGTCTACGTGGCCGAGGGGAGCGGCCGGGCCTGGCAGGACGGTGAGGTGCGCCGGGTGACGGCGGGCGACACGGTGCTGGTGCCGCGCGGCGTCCCGCACGCGACGATCCCCGATCCGGGCGGCTCGTTGCTGCTGGTGTGCTTCTTCCCCGACCCCGACCTGGCCACCAACCTCGAGGAGCTGGACGCGGTCCTCGACCTCGACGGCTGAACCGAGCGCATCACGCCTATCTGGGGCTGTACCGCGAATCGCGGTAACGGCCATCTTCGGTCTCCAGCAGCCAGCCGGCGACCCGGTCGACGTTGTCGCTGTTCTTGCCGTAGTCGAGGACGGTGGTCGACACCGAGGAATGGCTCCTGATCGTGACGGTCGTGATGGCGTCGTCGTCGGGGCTGAGCTCAAGGGTGAGGTTCTCGCCCCAGCTCTTCCACGACGTTCCCGTTCGAACCTCGATCGCACCCGAATCCCGAGCCACTCGCACGTTTCCTGCCCCGAACAATGCAGTAGCCGCGTCGACGCATTTTTGATAGGCAGCCGGGAGGGGAAGCCGCACGATGACCGTTCGCTCCGCCAAGGTAAGAGGCCGATCCGCCTGGATACCGGGCTGAGCGGCCCCGCCCCCGCTCTGTGTCCGTTTCCGTGCCCGCCGGGTCTTCCACCACTGAGCCGCCGTCACTATGGCGGCCATCGGCACTCCGAACATGACGCCGGCCACGATCGTTATGACGACGAACGCCGTCACGGACCCTTCTTCGATGCCGTTGGCCAGCCCGAGGAGCACCCCGAACGGGACACCCGCGATGACGGCGATCTTGAAGAACCCGCGCATCGTGGGCTTGCCGCCGGTGCCGTCGGACGGGGCTCCCCGCCACGGCGACTCGACCGGGTCGAAAAGCAGCCGAACCCCGGAGAACAGAGTCCAGAAGACCGCCAGGAGGGCGGCCCCTCCCGCGGTGGCTTGAAGTCGCCAGATCAGCTGCTGCGCCGTCAGGGGGCTGTCCGAGAACAGCAGCCGATACCCCGCGTGCAGGCCCACGATGATGCCGATCAGCACGAAGAAGATGACGAACAGCGCCGCCCACCCGGTCAGGAGCGAAAGGAAGAACTCCCTCCAACTCAACCGCTTCTTCGCCTTGTTCGTCCTCTTCGCCATGTTCCGTCCTCCCCGGATCCGAACGTGGCCCGCCATCGACCACTACGATGCCGGCCCGTGGCCGTCGGTGTAAACCGAGGTGGGCGGGGGGTAAGCGGTTCGTAAGCGGCGACGGACCGTCACGGTGCCGCGGCGGCGCGCATGCGGGCGGCCAGCTCCTCCTCGGGTTCCAGGATGTACAGTCCTCCGTTCACCCGGTCGGTGACGTAGACGAGGCCGTCGGCGTCCACGAACAGGTCGTTGATCTGGACGGCCGCCTGACCCGGCGGCGTCTTCGGGATCCAGTGCGCGATCTCGGCCGGCGCCGCCGGGTCGGTGAGGTCGTAGGCCCGGAGGCCGGCGTTGAAGTAGGTGGCGAAGACGATCTGCTCGCTGCGGTAGCTGCCGGGCCGGTTCTCGTGCAGGTTGTGCGGGCCGAAGCGCAGCCCGTGCTCGTAGAAGTCGCCACCGGAGGCCGGTTCGGGCACCGGGCAGACGCCGGCCACCCGCGGGGACCGCTCGTCGCTGATGTCCACCACCCGGATGTAGTGCGGTTCCCCGGCGCGCCCGTCGCGGACCTCCTCGTCGGTGACCACCACGAGGTCGCGCGCCGGCAGCGGGAGCGCCGTGTGCGTGTCCCCGCCGGGCGACCAGTTCAGGTGGGCGATCTGCTTCGGCGCCGAACGATCGGCGATGTCGAGGATCGCCAGGCCGGCGTCGCCGTAGCCGAGGTAGGCCCGATCGCCCTCGATCAGGGCGTGGTGGGCCGCGTACCGCCTGCCGGGAGGCACGTCCGGCCGCTCGCCGCCGCCGATCCAGGTGCCGGGCCACCACCAGCGCCCCGCCTCGACCGGACGCTCCGGGTCGCGCATGTCGACGATCACCCAGATGCGATCCTCGAACCCGTCCGGGATGGCGGAGACGTACGCGTAGTCCCCGCCGGTCCACACGATGCGGTGGACGCCGAGCCCGGTGGACCGGAAGTAGCCGATGGGGCGCGGGTGGAACGGGTCGTCCAGCGAGTAGACGGCCATGCCGGCGGCGTACGGGCTCCCGCCGCGGAACCGCTCCTGGTTCACCAGCAGCAGGGCATTCCCAGCGACGCTGCCCACCTGCACCTTGTGGGTGTGGCTGCCGGTGGGCGCCGGCCACTGCTCGACGAGGACGGGCGCGGTCGGGTCACCGACGTCGAGGATGGACGTGCCCATGCCGCTGGGACCGAAGTGCCCCACATAGAGCGCGTCACCCTCCCGGATGACCTGCATGCCGTCGCCGTACCCGCCGAGGTCGGAACGGCCGATGGTCCGCAGGTTCCGGGCCTCACCGGGCCTCGTCACTGCTGGACCTCGTCCTGGGCGGGGTTCTGCTCCAGGTTCAGCGCCTCCTGAGACTCCCACAGGCAACTGAAGTCGACGTGGTCCCGCCAGTTGAAGTCCTTCGGTACGGCGCCGTTCGCGATCATGTCCTGGGTCCACTCGTCGAACGTCTTGGCCGGGGCGCCGCCGTCGAGTGACCAGTTCTTGGTCATCTCGTTCTCCCACTCTTCGATCTCGCCCTCGGACGGCTCCACGCCGTACTCGCGGCCGATCTCGAGCGCCGCGTCCCGGTTCGCCGTGTGGTCCTCACCCTCGGACAGCCACTGCTTGGCGGCGATGCGCCCCTGGAGGTACGCGCACACGGAGTCCTTGTTCTCCTCCATGGTCTTCGCGGTGACTACCCAGACCTCCTGGGGGACCGTCCGGTATTCCTCGTAGATCATCCGGCCGCCGGCCTTCTCCAGCTCCGACCGGTGCCGGGGCTGCAGCGTCGCCACGTCGATCTGCCCGGCGACCAGCGCCTGCAGCCGCTCGTCCGAGCCGCCGGCCACCGTGGTCCACCTCAGGCTGTTCGGGCTGACGCCCATGTCCTCGAGGATGTGCTCACCGACGGCGATGTTGCGGTCGCCGGGCGGGCCGCCGCTGATGCGCAGGCCGGCGAGGTTGTTGGGGTTCACCCCCTTACGCACGCCGAGGAACCAGGCCTCGGTGTCCTTCTCCACTCCTACGATCTTGAAGTCGACACTGCCCTCGGCGATGGCGGGCCAGATGGCGTCGCTCTCCCCCTGGGCCACCCACACGTTCCCGCCGACCAGCCCGGCCATGTAGTCGGATGTGGCGGCGACCTCTGACTTCTCGGTCAAGCCGAGATCCGGCCAGTACCTCTTCTCCGCGGTCATCCAGGCAATCTGGTTCATGAAGTCGTCGTTGTCCATCGCCATCTTCACCTGGTTCAGGGACAACTCAGGCCCGCCCTCGGCGGAGGAGTCACCGCCGCCGCACGCGGCGGCGAACAGGCATATCGACAGTGTCACCCCGAGACCCTTGAGGCGTTTGCTATTCACCCAAACTCACCTATCTTTCCGGTCTCCTCTTCCCCCGCTACGCCGATCTCCATATCGACGCCTTCTTTTCCAGCCATTGGGTAAGGCCCACCAGCGCCACGCTGAACGCGACGAAGACGAGAAGAATGAAGTACACCCGCGCCGAGTTGAATTGCCGGCCGGCCAGCACCATGACGTAGCCGATGCCGTCCGCGGCGGTGAACAGCTCGCCGATGAACAGCCCGATCAGCCCGCGCGACACGCCCATCCGGACGGCGGTGGCGATGTACGGGACAGTGGACGGGAGCGCCACGTGGGTGAACACCTGCCGCCGGCCGGCGCAGAACGAGCGGGCCGCGCGTACCAGCGACGGCTCGATCGTCTTCATCGCGTCCATGATCACGACAATGATCGCTGGGCCGGCGCTGAGCACTACCAGCAAGACGCGGGCGGTGTCGTTGATGCCGACCCACAGCAGGATGAGCGGCATGAGGATCAGCCGGGGCAGCGTGTACAGGGCCCACACGTACGGCCCGACGATGCGGTCGAGGATCTTGATTCCGCCGACGAGCAGACCGAACGGAATCGCCGCGAGGATCGACAGCGCCATCCCGACGAGGTAGATCTGCAGGCTGATCCAGAGGTTTGCCCACAGAATCCCCTCCTGGCGCATCGCGAAGAACTCGCCGACCACGGCGCTGAACGTGGGCACCAGCAGGCTGGGCACCCCGGACAGGCGGGCGACGAGCTCCCAGGCGACGCAGAAGAGCGCGAGGTTGACGACGGTTATGACGATCTTCTGTCGCCGGGAGAACGTCCGTGGACGTACCGGGGCGGGAGGCCGCGACCGAGTGGTCTCCGCCTCGCGGGTCGTCGTCGCGCTCACAGCGTCCTTTTGTTCGCTTCTCCGCCCGCTCGCCGGGTGCTCTGCGTGAACGGTTCTCGCCGATGGCTCGCGTGCGTCGCTCACAGGTCGACCTCTTCGCGCCAGCGGGAGGCGTAGGACTCCAGACGCTTCGTCACGGTGATCAGCACGACGGCCAGGAACACCAGCACCCAGATGAAGACGAACATCCGCGCGGTGTTGTACTGCCGCATCGCGTACATGACCTCCCGGCCCAGCCCGGTGGTACCGACCGTCATCTCGACCACCAGGACGCCGACGAACCCCCGGGACATCCCATTGCGGATCCCTGTCGCGATCGAGGGGAGCGTCGCCGGCACTATCACCTTGAGGAACATGTCCCGGCGGCTCGCGCAGAAGGCCGCGGCCGCGCGCCGCATCGACTCGTCGACCGTACGCACGCCGTCCTTGCAGATGAGCGCGAGAGGGATGGTGACGGCGAGGAAGACCATGCCGACCTTTGTTGTGGTCCCGAAGCCGAACCAGAGGATCACTATCGGAACGAGCGCGATGTCCGGGGTGGAGAAGAGCCCCCACAGGTACGGCGTGGCGGCGACGTCGGCCCGCGGCAGGGCGCCGATGACCAGTCCGAGCACGATGCCGGCGGCGATGCCGAGGGCGAGCCCCACGCCCAGCGCGGAGATGGTGTCGAGGAACGCCCCCTGCAGCAGGCCGACCTCCCACACCTCCGCGGCCTCCCCGGCGACCGCCGCCGGGCCGGGCAGCAGCAGCGGCTCGATGTCACCGATCACCACCACGAGCTGCCAGGCGAGGATGAGACCGGCGAACGCGGCCAGTCCCGGCAGCCGGGCGACGACCGCGCGCCACCACGCTTTCTTCGTGCCGCGCGCACCCACCTCCAGATCTGCCGGGATCGAGGAAGACGTCGCCACGCCTACACACCCGCCTCCACCTGGGACCGGTTGGTGTGCCGCTCGGCTTCGAGCAGCGACCAGATCCGGTCGCGGAGCGCGATGTAGTCGGGGAGGTTCCGGACATCCCGGCCGCGGGGTCGCTGGAACGGCACCGGGATTATCTCCTTGATGCGGCCCGGCCGGTTCGTCACCACGGCGATGCGGTCGGCGAGCGTGATGGCCTCGTCCACGCTGTGCGTGATGAACAGCACCGCCTGCCCGGTCTCGGCCACGATCCTGGACAGCTCGTCCTGCATCAGTTCCCGGGTCATCGCGTCCACGGCCGCCAGCGGCTCGTCCATGAGCAGGATGCGGGGCTCGGTGACGAGGGCGCGGGCCAGCCCGACCCGCTGCCGCATGCCGCCGGACAGTTCGCGTGGGTAGGCGCGCTCGAACCCGGTCAGCCCGACCATCTCGATGTAGCGGGCGATCCGCTCCCGGGTAGACCGGTCCACCCGGCGCTGCATCTCCAAACCGAAGCGGACGTTGCCCTCGACGGTCCGCCACGGCATGAGCGCGTAGTCCTGAAACACCACCGAACGTTCCGGACCCGGGCCCCGGACCGGCTTCCCCTCGACGAACACCTCGCCGCGCGCCGGCGGGACCAGACCCGCAACGACGTTCAGGAACGTGCTCTTCCCGCAGCCGCTCGGCCCGACGACGGTGACGAACTCACCCGAACGAATCTCCAGGTCGAAGTCCTGGAGGGCGACGAGCGTGTCCTTGTGCCGCGCTCGCTCGTACGCGACAGTCACGCCCCGTGCCTCGATCGCGGGAGATGCGCTCCCGGTACCGCCCTGCATGACCTCCACGCGTCCTCCCAGCGGGCGGATGCTCGGCTCTCGAGGGGTTCCGAACTGTTGCCTAGGTGCTGCTCGCAATCGTTTGCAGAGCAACGAGTATAAGTAAGGTTCGGTCACCGCGTAAAGACGTCGATCAGCCGAGCCTACGCAGCCCTCGAGGCGCGGTGTGCAGCCGCCGGTATCCGTCCCGGGTGACAGCTACCAGCTCACCGGTCTGTACACCGGCGCGCCCGTCGGGCGTGACCACGTTCGGCTGCAGCACGAGCGTCATGCCGGCCCGCAGCCGCATGTCCGGAACCGGCCCGTGCCTCCGGCTGGGGCTGCCGAGGACCGGCGGCAGGTACCCGCCGCCGAAGCCGTGCACCAGGTCGTCGCAGGTGGTGAAGCCGGCGTCCTCGATGACGGACGCCGCGAACACCAGCTCCCCCGGATGGGCGCCGTCGCGCAGGACGCCGAGCATCGCGTCCAGGGCCTCGTCCGCGGCGTCGTGCAGCCGCCGGTACAGCGGGGTGGGCTCGGCCTCGACCGTCCAGGTCCGCAGCACCTGGCCCGGATAGCCCCAGAACGACGCGCTCAGCTCGAGCGTGAGCGCGTCGCCGGGGCGAACCCGGCGTCCGGAGGGGAACTGCGCCGGCACCGCCCGGCGCGGCTCCGCCATCGAGGTGACGCCGAAGTAGTGGATGTGGGTGGTGCCGCCCAGCGGTACGTACGCCCGCTCCACCAGGTCGACGAGCTCGTACTCGGTGATGCCGGCGCGGACGCCGGACTCCAGCGCGGCGATGCCGAGGTCGCTCAGCCGGGCTCCCTCGACCGTCCAGGCCAGCTCCTCGGCGGACTTGCGGAGCCGAAGGGACACGTACTCGGCGCCGAGGTCGACCGGATCGGCGGACCGCGCGAGTGTCTCGTACGACCGGAACGGCAGCGAGCCGATCACGCCCAGGCGGGGCCGACCGGCGGCCCGCCATTCCAGCGCCTCGCAAACGGCGGCCATGGTGTCCGGGCCGCCCCAGCGGACCTCGGCGTCGCGGGCGAGCTCAGCCGCCAGCGGTACGTGGTTGAAGAACTGCACGAACAGCAGGTCGGGCTCGCCGGGCGTGACGAGCAGGGCCGCCTCGCGGGTGACCGGCCACCCGCTCAGCCAGGGCACCGCCGACCCGGCCCGCTCCGCACCGTAGAGGAGGGCGTGACCGACGCCGTGGCGCGCCATGACCTCGTGCAGCGCGAGGCGCCGGCGCTTCATCTCGGTGGCGGAGAAACGCGGGTACGAGTTTGTCTGAGCAAACGTTTGCACCGGTGCTCATTTGATCAAATAAGAACAGGCCGTGTCAACGTCGCACGGTCGTGCTTGGCGCTGGAGGGCTTGGGGCATTGGGGGCGCCGGCAGAATGTCGGTTCGACCGACAACCAGTTGTTCGGTGGAAGGAGGCGCCTTGCCCGGGACACGGCGGGCAGCAGCCCTCGCCCTGTTGGGTGTGTTCCTGGTGGCGGCCGGGACGTCGTCGGAGCCGCGGGGGGTAATGCCCTCGAAGCACAGGTTGGTCTCCTCGGAGAAGGACTGGAGCGGCCAGGTGAGCGCGTTTCCCCTGCCGGGAACCCTCACCGCGTCCCCGGAAACCACTATCAGCCTCCGCGGGACCTCCCGCGACCGGCTCGGCGACTTCCAGGTCATCGGATCCGACAGCGGCAGGCACCCGGGGAGCTTTCGCGGCCATCCGGACGGCAACGGCGTGACCTTCCAGCCGGACGAGTCGTTCAAGCCGGGCGAGGTGGTGACGGTCCGCACCCACCTCAACATGCGCGGCGGCCGTGAGGGCCGCTTCCGGTTCGGGATCGCACGGCCCGCCAGCATCAAGATCGGCGGTGGCGGCTCCGGCAGGCTGAACCCGGACAGGCTCAGCCAGTTCGCCTCGTACCAGAGCGCACCGGACCTGCAGCCACCGAAGCTGCAGGTCGACCGCTCCGGCAAGGACACCGGCGACTACGTCTTCCTCGGCCCCAAGAAGGAGACCCTCCAGAACGGACCGATGATCGTGGACGGTGAGGGCGAGCCCGTCTGGTACCAGCCTCTGCGGGGCAAGAGGGAGGCATGGGATCTCAAGGTCCAGGAGTACCGCGGCGAGAAGGTACTTACCTGGTGGGAGGGAACCTCGTGGCTCGGGTTCGGCTCGGGCGAGCTCGTCGTCCTCGACAAGACCTACCGTGAGGTCGCCAGGTTCAAGGCCGGCAACGGCTATTCCGCTGATCCGCACGAGTTCACGATCACGCCGAATGGCACCGCCCTGCTGATCGCGCACGAGCCCGTGTACTGGGACATGTCCTCGGTGGGCGGCAGCGGCAACGCGCCGGCGTTCGACACGGTGGTCCAGGAGGTGGACATCGCCTCCGGCGACGTCCTCTTCGAATGGCACAGTCTCGGGGCCGTCGGCCTCGACGAGTCGTACCAGCGGATCGAAGCCAAGGGCCCGGCCTACGACTACCTCCACCCGAACTCGGTCAACCTCGACAGCGACGGGAACCTGCTGCTCTCTGGACGGCACACCAGCACCGTCTACAAGATCGACCGCGCCACCGGGAAGATCATCTGGCGGCTGGGCGGCAAGCGCAGCGACTTCGAAATGGGGGAGCGCGAGCGGTTCGGATGGCAGCACGACGCCCAGCGGCAGCGCGACGGAACCATCACGATCTTCGACAACGGCGGGAACATGCCGGAACGCAAGCTCCGCGACTACTCGCGTGGGATCGTGCTCGACCTCGACACCGATGCGATGAAGGCCGAGCTGGTCCGCGAGTACAGGCTTCCCGACGCGGGCATGGCGTTCACCCAGGCGAACGTCCAGCAGTTGCCGAACGGCAACGTCTGCGTGGGCTGGGGCAGCCTGCCAAGGTTCACCGAGTTCTCCCGGGACGGTCGGGTGATCGCCGACGGGCGTCTGCCCCGCGGGGTGGAGTCCTACCGCGCGTTCTGTTACCCCTGGAAGGGGGAGCCCTCGGGCCGCCCGGCGGTCGACGCCGATCCGAGCGGCGGCGATGAGGACGCGGTCATCACCTACGCGAGCTGGAACGGCGCCACCGAGGTGGCGAAATGGCGGGTGCTGGCCGGGCCCGACTCGGACAAGCTGAAGGCCGTGACGTCGGCGCCCCGCACCGGCTTCGAGACCCCGATCGTCGCCGACACCAACGCCAAGTACATTGCCGTGCGCGCACTTGACGACGCCGGCAAGACGCTGGGCACGTCCGAGCCCGTGCGAGTGGATTCGGACTGACCCTTTCGCCGGCGGTTCAGCGTGGCGTGACGCGGAAGCGGCGATGGGCGAGGCAGGGGTTCCGGGTCCGTACCGCGTCGAGGCGCTCGGCGGAGACCTCGCCGACGGCGATCCCGGGGGTCTCGCCGAGCTGGGCGACGGGCACGCCCATCGGGTCGACGACCATGCTGTGGCCCGCGCACATGGGCGGCGCCTGCCCGGCCGCTACCACGTAGGCGGTGTTCTCGATGGCCCGGGCGCGGGCGAGGGTCGCCCAGTGATCCTCCTTGCGCGGCCCGGCCACCCACGCCGCCGGGATGACGAGCACCTGCGCGCCCTGGTCCGCCACCGCCCGGGCCAGCTCGGGGAAACGTAGGTCGTAGCAGGTCAGCACGCCGAACGTGACGCCGTCGACGGTGAAGGTGAGCAGGTCGCGCGGCTCGCCGGGCCGTACCCAGTCCGACTCCTTCCACCCGAACGCGTCGAACATGTGCAGCTTGCGGTATGTACCGAGACGCCGTCCGTCGGCCTCGTAGGCGACCACCGTGTTGAAGATGCGAGGCTCGCCGGGGATTCGCTCGCTCATCTCGGCGACCAAGGCGACCCGGTGCTCGCGGGCCAGCCTCGCCACCTCGGTGGCGAACGGTCCGTCCAGCGGCTCGGCGGCGTCGACCATCTCCTGGTCGGGGTGGGCCGACAGGAACATCGCGTACTCGGGCGCCACCACCGCCCGGGCGCCCTGGCCGGCGGCGGACGCCACCTGCTCGCCGAGCGTCTTGAGGTTGGCGTCCTTGTCGGTGCCGGCGGCGTATTGTGCACAAGCGACCTTCATGACCTCACCCCTCCGTCGTCACTAGGTCGATGCTCGCCGGCCGGATCACCTCCGGGCAAGTCCGCCTGGCTCCGTCCGGCACGATGGTGGGTGAGTGGTGGCCATCGTTCCCGCAGGTCACCCGCCAGCCCACCCGCTCATACGCCCACCTCAGAACCCAGTCTTGACCCTCTCCCGAGAGTGACCTTACGGTCGTGGCGACCCACATCGTGGTGGGCGTGTTCCACCTAGCGGAACGCCTTGGGGCGTGGAGCGACGATGGCAGGGTTCACCGACGGCCGGTCGCGGACCGATGACTCGGTGCTCGTGGTCGAGAAGACGCGGCTGATCCTCGACTGTTTCTCGCCGCACCGTCCCGTGCTGGCCGCCGCGGAGATCCGGAGGGCCACCGGGCTGCCGTCCACCACATGCACGAGGCTGCTCAGGGCGCTCGTCCACGAAGACATCCTTGCCCGCGACAGGGACCGGTTCCGGATCGGCGCCCGGGTGTTCGGGTGGGCGGCGTCGGCCATGGGAGGGCCCGAGCTCACCTCGGAGGCCGGTCCCGTCGTACGCGACCTTCGAGACGCGAGCGGGGAGACCAGTTGCCTTTTCGTTCGTCGTGGTCCGGCGCGGATATGCGTGGCGGTCGCGGAGTCGACGCGGGCGGTGATCCACCGCCTCAAGGTGGGCCAGGTGAGGCCGCTGCACGCCGGGGCATCGGGGAAGGTGTTCATGGCCTACGACGGCGAGGCCTTCCGTGAGGCCATCCGCAGCGGACTGGCCCGCTTCACGCCCAACGCCGCGACCGATCGGTCGGTGCTCGAGGACCAGCTGAAAGCCATCCGCGAGCTCGGTTACGCGGCCGCGCACGAGGAGCGCGAGGCCGGGCTTAGCTCGTTGGCCGCGCCGGTGTTCGGTCCGGACGGGACCCTGGTCGCCGTGATCGTCGTGGGCGCACCCGCGTTCCGCCTTCTCGCCGACGACGTGCCGAGGATCGCGCCCCTGGTAATGCGGTCGGCGGCGACGCTGTCGGCTCGCCTCGGCTACGACGCGCGCGGCACACCCGACGAGCGTGACACCTAGCGACATGGCGGCTAACGAAGGGACAGGTTGGGACATGACCGCACGGACCGTTCTGCGGCGGATGCTCGCCGAGGGTGAGACGTTCTGCGCGCCGGGGGTTTACGACGGGTTGTCGGCTCACCTCGTGGAGAAGGCGGGCTTCAAGGCCGCGTACATGACCGGGGCCGGCACGGCGGCGTCCCTGATCGGGAAGCCCGACCTCGGGCTGACCACGCTCACCGAGATGGCCGGCCACGTGGGCCGCCTGGCCTCCGCGATCGACATCCCGCTCATCGCCGACGCGGACACCGGGTACGGCAACGCTCTCCACGTGTACCGGACGATCAAGGAGTACGAGCGGGCGGGTGCCGCCGCGCTGCACCTCGAGGACCAGGTGTTTCCCAAACGCTGCGGCCACCTGGCGGGCAAGCAGGTGATTCCCGCCGGCGAGTTCGTTGCGAAGATCCACGCCGCGGTGGATGCGCGGACGGATTCGGAGATGGTGCTCATCGCGCGGACGGATGCCCGGGCGCCGCTCGGTTTCGACGAGGCGATCGAGCGCGCGAACCGGTACGCGGAGGCGGGCGCCGACGTCATCTTCGTGGAGGCTCCGCAGACGATCGAGGAGATCGAGCGCATCCCGAAGGAGGTGTCCGCTCCGACGATGTTCAACCTGGTCGGCGGCGGCCGGACGCCGCCCGTCGACATCGGGCGCCTCGGTGAGCTGGGGTACTCGTTCGTCATCGCGCCGGGGATCTGCATGGACGCCGCGGTGGTGGCCATCCGGGAGAGCCTCGGCCGCCTGCTGGACACTGGCGAGCTCCCGGAGAGCCGGGGCATGTCGCCTGAGCGGTTGTTCTCCATTGTCGGGCTGGACTTCTGGACAGACCTCAGCGATCGCTACGCGGGACAGGACACCCGATGAGCATGACCTTGATCGAGAAGATCCTGGCCCGCGCCGCGGGGCGGGCACACACGCGGCCCGGCGACTTCGTCGTCTGTGGTGTCGACATGACCGTGCTGCTCGACCTCCAGTTTTCCCAGGACCGGCTCGACGACGTGGTTCGGGTAAACGACCCCGATCGGGTGGCCATCGTCATGGACCACGCGGTCCCCGCGCCGAGCGTCCGTGAGGCGGCCGCCGGCACAGCCGCGCGTGCGTTCGCCAAACGTCACGGGGTGTCGCGCTTCTTCGACGTAGGCGCGCACGGAATCGTGCACCAGGTTCTCGCCGAGCGAGGGCTGGTGCGGCCGGGTCAGGTCGTCGCGTGCACCGACTCCCACACCTGCGCGGGCGGCGCGCTCAACGCCGCGGCCAGGGGGCTGGGACCCGCGGAGATCATCCAGATCCTCTGCACCGGCAGCGTCTGGTACCAGGTGCCGCCCACCATCAAATACGAGCTGCACGGCACGAAGAGCCCCGCCGTCGACGGCAAGGACATCTTCCTGCACATCGCGGGGAGGTACGGCGACGCGACGAACCACGCGATCGAGTTCGGCGGACCGGCGCTCGCCGACGTCCCGATGAACCAGCGACGGACGGTCGCGACCCAGGGCGCGGAGGTGAGCGCGGACTTCACGATCTTTCCGGCGGACGACAGATGCGTGGCCTATGTCGAGGCACATGCCCCGGGAGCCGACATCAGTCCGGTGCTGCCCGACCCGGACGCGCACTACGAGAGCGTCCGGCGCGTCGACCTTTCCGAGGTCGAGCCCACAGTCGGACTGCCGGGGACCGTCATCAACAACTGCGTGCCGGTCGGCGGCCTTCGGGACATCTCCGTTGACCAGTGCTTCATCGGATCGTGCGCGAATGGCCAGCTCGAGGACATCGAGACGGCGGCGAAGGTCCTATCCGGCCGGCGCGTCGCGGAGGGGGTCCGCCTCATCGTGACGCCCGCGTCCCAGCAGGTGTATCTGGAGGCAAGTAAAAGGGGCTATCTGGCCACGCTGGTGGAGGCGGGAGCGGTGGTAACCAACTCCACCTGCGGCGCCTGTTTCGGCTACCACATGGGCGTCGTCGGCCCCGGCGAGGTCTGTCTCACCGCGAGCACCCGCAACTTCAAGGGCCGCATGGGGAGCCCGGAGGCGCAGATCTACATGGCGTCTCCGGCCACCGTTGCGGCCTCCGCCAGCACCGGTCGCATCTGCGATCCCCGAGAGCTCATGGGGGAGGTCCGAGCATGACCGCCGCCGTTTCCGATCTCAGGCGCTGTGGGCGAGCGTGGGTATTTGGCGACGAGGTGAACACCGACGAGATGTTTCCCGGGTTCGCGATGAAGATGTCGATCGCCGAGGCGGCCCGGCATATGTTCAACGCCACCAGGCCGGGCTGGCCGGACCTCGTCCAGCCCGGTGACCTGGTCGTCGGAGGCCGTAACTTCGGGATGGGCTCCAGCCGTCCGGTGCCGTTGCTGTTCAAGGAGCTCGGCGTCGGCGGAATCGTCGCCGAGGAGTTCAACTCCCTTTTCCTGCGGAACTGTGTCAACTACGGATTGCCGGCGCTCGCCGTTGCCGGGATCCGGGAGAAGGTGGCCGAGGGCCAGAACCTTTGCATGGACCTGCCGAACGCGTCGGTGGAAAACACCACGACAGGCGAGAAGCTGTACGGGGGAGCATTTCCGGAGTTCATTCTCGAGATCATCGCTGGCGGAGGTGTCCTGGCGAAGCTCGAGAACGACGGACTTCTGCAGAAGGCATCGAGCGAGGGATAACCGTCTACAGCATTCCCAAGGTCACCTTGTACCCGATCTTCCTGCTCCTCCTGGGTATCGGGGAGGTCAGCCGCATCGGCTTCGCCTTCATCCACGGATTTCTGCCCATGATATTGATAGTCATGGGCGCGACGTCGTCGGTGGACCGCATACACCTGAAGCTGGCGGCGAGCATAAGAATGGGAATGCTCTCGATGATACGGAGGATTCTGGTACCGAGCATTCTCCCGGCACTGTCGACCGGGATGCGCCTCTCCTTCGGGCTCACCTTTCTCGGCCTCATCCTCGCCGAAATGTTCTCCGGAGGTACCGGTCTCGGCTACGAGTTACTCCGCAACGTCACGCTCGTGCGGATGGAGGACATTGTCGGTGAGGTCGTCCTGGTGGCCGCCATCGCGCTCATACCGACCGGCTTGCTGCAGATGATCGAACGCCGCGTACACAGCCGTTACGAAGGAGGGACGCCGGCGCTGGGCCGGACCGCGCTATGAACCGCGCCACGAACCGCAATCCCAGAGTCAACGCCAGGGTCGTCGTACTGCCGGGAGACGGCATCGGCCCCGAGGTCATCGCGCAGGCGGTCCCGGTGCTGGTGCGCGCCGCCGAGCGACACGGATGCACGGTGACCGTGGAGGAAGGGTTGCTCGGCCGGGTCGCCTACGATGCCTGCGGCAACGACCTGCCCGACGACACCCTGGCGGCCGCGACGAAGGCGGACGCGATTTTGGTGGGCGCGGTGGGCGAGGTAGACCGCCGGCAGGCGTGGTTCAGGGGCGGCCCCAGCCTGATACGGCTGCGCAAGGAGCTCGACCTGTTCGCGAACCTCCGACCGGTCGCGACGGTCGCGCCGTTGGCCGACATCTCCCCGCTGCGCCCGGAGGTGGCGGCGTCGGTGGACATGGTGATCGTCCGGGAGCTTTCCAGCGGCATCTACTACGGCACTCCGCGCGGCGTCCACACCGAGACCTCGCCGAAGAGCGCCGTCAACACGATGACCTACTCCGAGGACGAGGTCCGCCGAGTCGCCCGGGTAGCCTTCGAGGCGGCCAGAAGCCGGCGGCGGGAGCTGGTCTCTGTGGGCAAGCACAACGTCCTCGAGGTGTCCATGTTCTGGCGGGACGTCGTGAACGAGGTGGCCGCCGACTACCCGGACGTGGTCCTGCGGCACGAGATCGTCGACGCCGCCGCGTACCGGCTCGTCGCCAGCCCGGCCTCCTACGACGTGGTACTCACCGCGAACCTCTTCGGTGACATCCTCTCCGACGTCGCCGCAGCGGCCGGCGGGAGTCTCGGCATGGCGCCCAGCGCCAGCGTGGGCGACTCCGGCCCGGGCCTCTTCGAGCCCGTACACGGCTCGGCCCCGGACATCGCCGGTACCGACAGCGCCAACCCGATCGGCGCGATCCTGTCCGCCGCGATGCTGGCGGACATCGCGCTCGGGCTTCCGGAGGCCCGCGGCGACATCAACCGGGCGGTCAGCACCGTGCTCGCGGACGGGCTCCGCACCAGGGACATCGCCGCTGGCCGGGCGCGCGTCGTTGGCTGCCAGGAGATGGGCAGCGCGGTCCTCGACGCGCTCGGCAACGCGGGAACCGCCTAGGTCGCCCCCGGGCCGCTCCTCTGTCGCCTCAATCGCCGGCCAGTTCGTCGGTCGCGACTCGTCCGGCGTTGGTGGTGCGGCGCAGGAAGTTGGCGAGCAGTTCGAGTTCGCCCTCGTTGTACTCGGCGCAGATGTCGTCCATCGAGGTATTCATCCCCGCGTAGAGGCGGAAGAGTTCGGCGTTGCGGTCGCGTAGGGCCCGGACGGTGACGGCGCGGCGATCGGAGGGGTGGCGCTGGCGGGTCACCCAGCCGCCGCGTTCGAGCCGGTCGAGGATGCCGGTCAGGGTGGCGGGGTGCAGTCCAGCGCGGCGGGCCAGGGCACTCGGGCTCAGCGGGCCGTGACGCGCGATGAGCTCGAGGCAATCGAGGTCGACGTCCTTGAGATCCACGTGGGCGCCGACCCGATGGTTGAGCAGTGACAGTTGGATGATCATCTCGCGCAGTGACTCCTTGATCGCCGTGGTCAACCGTCGTCGACGCCGCGCCGCGTCCCTCCGAGCAGATGGTACGAAACTCATATGATATCATCCTCGTATCGTATGCTACGCAGAGAATAACGTACCGCGAAGAGTTGCCCATAGACAGGAAGGCTCGCCATGACCGAGGTGCATGTGGGCGAAGTCCTGAACCGCCTCGAACTGGCCACCATCCACGGCGAGCCGGTGCGGATACCCGAGCCTCAGCGGCTCGTGCACCTGCAGTTCCGCCGGTACGCGGGATGCCCTATCTGCAATCTGCACCTGAGATCCATCAGCCGGCGGTATGACGAGATCCTCGCGGCCGGGATCCATGAGGTTGTCGTGTTCCACTCGAGCGCCGAGACGATGCTGGAGCTTCAAGGCGAGTTGCCGTTCGCGGCCATCGCGGACCCCGAGAAGAGGCTCTACGCCGAGTTCGGAGTGGAGTCTTCCGCCAAGTCCGTACTGAATCCACGCGCGTGGCTGGCGGCCGTCCGCGCCTTCGTTCCGACCGTCACGCGGCCGCGCGGCATGCGCGGAGCCGCGGGCAACGGGGAGGGCCACCTTGGCCTTCCCGCGGACTTCCTGATCGGTCCCGACGGCCGGATCCTCGCGACGAAGTACGGCCAGCACGCAGACGACCAGTGGTCGGTTGACGAACTGCTCGACCTCGCCAGACCCGTCTCCCGGCACGACACGACCGACCGGTAACCACCCATCAACCAAGGAGCAAGAGATATGAAGCTCACGATCTTCGCGGCGACCGGAGGCATCGGTCGGCAAGTCCTCGAGCAGGCCGTCGCCGCGGGCCACGACGTCACAGCGGTCGTACGGAACCCGAAGAGCCTTTCCGAACAGGTACGCATCGTCACGGCCGACCTGGCGGCAGCGGACCCGGCGACGCTCGAGTCCGCGGTCGACGGAGCCGACGCCGTGCTCTCCGGCCTCGGTCCACGGTCGACCTCCGAGGCCGGAATCGCCTCGCAGGGCACGCGGGCCATCGTCCAGGCGATGCAGGCAACGGGCGCGCGACGCATCGTCGTGGTCGGCGCCGCGCCGATCTCCACCGTGCCGTCACCCGGCCGCCCGAAGCCGCCGAAGCACGACCCGGGGGACGGGTTCTTCATGCGGCACCTACTCGCTCCGTTAGGGAAAGCCGTGCTCCGCAAGCACTATGCCGACCTCGCGCAGATGGAAGACGTCCTTCGGGACAGCGGCCTGGACTGGACCGTCGTACGACCGCCGCGGCTGACCGACAAGCCACCCACCGGCACCTACCGAACGGCGTGCGGGCAAAACCTCCGGCGCGGCGTCCTCATCTCACGAGCCGACGTCGCCCATCTCATGCTCCGCGTACTCGAGCAACCCGAGACGATCAAGCAAGCCATCGGCATCGCCAACTAGTGGATTCAAGGAGTCATCGGAGTTCCTGTGTTGACCGCCTACCTCGTTGTCACCCTCCTAGCCATCGCCGCCAACACCTTCTCCGGCGTCGCCGCCCTCGCCCACTTCAAGCCGATCCTCCCCGGCATGGCCAGGGCGGGCGTGCCGGAGTCGTGGCTGACCTTCCCGATAGGCACCCTCAAGACGGCGGGCGCGGCCGGACTGCTGCTCGGCCTCGTCGGCGTGCCGCTGATCGGGACCGCCGCCGCGATCGGCCTCATCCTGTTCTTCGTGTGCGCCGTCTACATCCACGTACGGGCGGGCGACTACTCACCGCAGTTCGGCCTGGCGAACGGGTTCCTCTCGCTGGCCGTGGCGGCACTGGTGCTGGACCTGGCCTCGTCCTGAGCAGGTCTTCGATCCCGTGTACGGCCAGGCGCAGGAGGGGCGCGGCTCCGCCTGGGCGGCCGGCGCGCCGACCTTGGCCGAGGGTGCTCGGTCCGCCCGCGCCGCGGCCGGCGTACGCGACAGGCGGCGCGCCAGCACGACGATCCCCAGCGCCATGACCGCGAGGCCGACCAACTCGGCGAGGATCGCCCACGGGTGGGCGTTGATCCGCTCGTTCAGCCACAGCAGTCCGATGCCGATGCCTACCAGCGGGTCCGTCACGGTGATGACGGCGAGAGGGGCGACGAACGAACCTGCCTGGAACGCGTTCTGGCTGAGCAGGAACCCGGCCGGGCCCGCGACCAGCAGGGCGTACGAGGTCCAGGTGCCGAGCGGAGCGGTCCAGCCTTGGTCGGCGTGGTCGACCGTGGCCTTGAGCAGCCCGGCGGTCACGCCGTACAGGACGCCGGAGCCGAGCGCCAGGACGAGCGCGCGCGACCAGCCCCGCACCCGGGAGGCGTGTGACAGACCCAACGCCACCCTCAGGAAGGTGACGAACAGCAGCACTACGAGCGGCAGCAACACCGGGTTGGACGGCCGTGTCGCAGCTTCGCTGCCGGCCGTGTCGCCGGGAGCAGCCGCGATGAGGAAGGCCGAAAGCCCGACCAGACAGAGGACGGCGCCGAGCATCAGCTCACGGTCGAGCCGCCGGTGGTAGACGGCTGCCACGAGCAGCGGGGCGACGAGAACCTGCATGGCCAGGATCGGCTGGACGAGTACGAGCGGTCCGAACCGTAGCGCGGCCGCCTGCAGTGCGAACGCGGTGAGCGCGGCTCCGATCGAGATCAGCCACAGAGGTTGGCGGGCCAGCTGGTACAGCAACGTTGGGTCCAGCGCCGGGCGCAACGGCGCCCGCGCCGCCGCACGGTGCTGCAGCATCCCGGTGAGCGCGAAGCCCACCGCGGCTGCGGCCGCGGCCACTACGGCAACGAAGATCGAGCCGGACATGCGTACCCTGTCCCGTCCCTGCGAGCCCTGCGAGAAGCGGGGTCGCCGCCCTCGCGATACCGGCGACCCGGGTTGGTCGCCTATATCCAATATGACCCACATCGACCTGGGGTTATTCCCGCGGACGGCGGTTTCGGCCACGGCCGCCCGCTACCGCGGGGGAACCACCGGAACGAGCAGGTAGGAGTCGTACGCGCCGCCGGCGTGGATGATGTGTACCCCGGCGTTGCGGGTGTCCTCGTGAAGGCAGAGGGGTTGCCTCGGCGCCGTCTGGTCGTAGATGTCGCGCCCCTTCACCACCAGACGGAGCGCTTGGCCGCGCCGGAACAACGTGCTCGAAGGCCAGATCTCGATCTCTACCGGGACGGGCACCCCGGGCTCCCGGGCCGCCGTGGTGCATCTCGCCCTCGGACAGCCAGGTGCCGCGGGGGTCGGCGTAGACGACCACGTAGCCGTGCCGGCACCAGTAGGCGGGATCGGGCGCCTCGAAGGCGGTGTACGGCGACAGCCAGCCGTCCTGGACCCCGGCCGCGGGCCAGGGCAGCTTGTCGCGGAGGTTGTGCTTCCCGTACGGGCTCCAGCCGAGGATCACCGGCAGCCCGCCGCTGTCAGGGTGGTGGTCCCGGTCCCCGCCGCCGTCGGGTCGGTAGATGTCGACGAGGATCCTCACTTCGTCGCGCAGGGGCACGGCGACGTTGCGCTCGATGAGCAGCCCGTTCTCCCGCCGAACGTCGTATTCCGGGCCGAGGAGCAGGGGTTTGCCCGGCGCCTGATCCGGCGGCAGGCCGTCGCGCATGATGGGCTCGAAGCCCGGCATCTCGGCGTCGTCCATCTCCGCCTCGTTCAGGGCTGCGGCGCGCCGATGACCTGCGTGGGTTCGAGCCGGGCGAGCTCGTCGTCGGAGTCGGGGGCCACGACCCGGAACCAGACGTAGCTGAGCTTCCACTCGCCGTCCACCCGCGCGTACTCGCAGCGGTACCTGCCTTCGGACCACGGTCCCCAGATCCGCGTCATGCCGAACGCCGTGCGGAACTCGCACTGGTGGCGGTGCCACGTCCACTCGCCGGTCGCCCGGTCGCCCGGTCGCCGTCGACGTGGATGATGGGCGAGCTGAGGACGTAGGCGTCGCGGCTTTTCACCATGGACGCCAACTCGCCCAGGATGAGCTGCTCGATCTCCTTCTTGCCCCGCTTGACGCCGTGCGTCCGGATGTCGCAGACGGCGTCGTCGGCGTAGCAGTCGACGCATCCCTGCCAGTCCCGGTCGGCGAGGCAGCGCACGTAGCGGTGCTGCAGGTACTCGATCTCCTTGATGTCTTCGAGTACGCGCAACCGCCGTTCGATCTCGTCGAGCCGGTCACTGTCCGGTGCGCTCACGGGCGGTTCTCCTTCCAGCAACAATTGCCGCAGGTAGAACGTGTATAAAAAGATATACGACCTTGTTTGGTCTCTGCGCGCCTGTCAAGGGGTCCATGATTGAGCCGATGCGCTGCGTCCTAGGGTGCGAGGCGACCAGGGAAGGATGATGCTCCAATCTTCGGTTCGCCGCTTTCTGCGGTTGGTGATTGCGGCGTCGGGCAAGATCACCGCGCGGCTCAACGTCGCGCGCGGCGCCCGCAAGGCGAGCGTGTCCGGGGATGTCGTACCGGACTCGGGGATTCGTGTACGACTACGAGGAGATCATTCGGCGGGGTGGGGTAAACGGCGGCGACGAAGACTTCATCCTCATCAAATGCCCGCACTGCGGTTACCTGTACTTGCACGACTATGAGATCGATACCGTCTACACAAACCCCGACGACCTTGGCCAGCGACAGGATGTCGACCTGGCGCGCCCGGACACGATTCACCGCGTCGCCTGCGGCGAGGCTATCCCGGGCGCCTGCGACACAACCCGAAGGCGGGGGAAACCGGATCCGCTTGGCGTGACGTGGGACGAGGCCGCCCACAGTCCGTGGGCGTGGACCATCCGTCCCGATGCGTGGCCGCCCGGGCTCGGCCCGCCCGGGCATCGCTAGTCGACGGGCTCGTCGCCGTACAGGTCCCGCCACAGCCGCCGCAGGAACTTCTCGTCGCTACCGTCGCCGTACTGGGCCGCCGTGGACAGCGCCCCCTCCGGCATTTGCGACGGATCCCGCAGCGCCGCACGCAGCTCGGGGCCTTCCTTTGCCGGTCGTGCGAGGCCTACGATGACGCGGTCGCTGATCCGATGACGAGGAATCGCTGGTGGGCGAGCTTCACGATCGGCCGGATCGACCAGAGGAACCGGACGAGGAACCCCCTGACCGGCTGCGTCGGGGCGAAAAGCATTCTTGGGGCGGCGAGGATGACCGATGGGACCCGGTCCTCTACGACGACAGCCGGTTCTCCGACTTCGAGCTTGCCGAAGACGCCAAGGCGGCGGACGATCCCCGCCGTACGACTGCTGTTCTTGAGTCCGATGAACCCGACACGCGCTGCGACGAGCAAGCTAAGCGCTCGGCCGACTACCCGGCGACGCGCATCGAGCGGGAGACTCCCGAGCAGCTGACGTCCCGGCGGGCGGGCGAGCTCCAGGAGCAGATACCCGAAAGGGCCCGTGGCCGTGTCACCATGGCGGTCGGGGTCGCCGAGAGCGGTGACGGCCGGGAAATGACGGTGGTCAGCACAGCGAACCCGGAGGGTACCTGCGGCCCGGGGTGACGCTTGAAGCCGGCGAGGTCGTTGCTCCGGGGAGCGGTCATACGGAGGCAGATATTGTGCGTTGGACAGAGTCTCGCGATCATCGGGTCCTCGCGATAGGCGCGGGACGTCCCATCTGCGAGAGCTGTGCCGACGACATAACCCGCGTCGGCGCTCGGCCCACCACACCCCTGAAGGAGGAGATGTGACGCTTCGGCTCGACAGCGTTGCTGCCGACTTTGGGCGCAAGCTCGTTGAGGCGTCGCCGGACGCCCAGCGATGAGTGGCCGTAGCGGCCGCAGAGTATGCGGTACGGCGGGTGGGCCTGACCGGTCCCGAAGTCGAGGACGCCCTCGCTGCCCTCCGATCCGGCTTGCGCACTGCGCCAGCCCTTCGCGACCGCCTCAAGAGGCTGTACGAAGCTCTCGACGAAGAGCAGTGGGACCTTCAGGAACAGGTCGACGCGGGTCAAGCCCTCGAAAGTGAGCACCTGGCAGCGTTCAGCAAGGCGAGAGCCGCCACAGCGCTCTACTACGCGACGGATGACGATCCGCAAGCTGCATGCGCGGAGGCTCTCTACGAAGCCCTGGCTACCGTCGATGACCAGGCCGAACTCAGGAGTCTGGTCGATGGGCAGCTAGCCGGCGGATAGCAATACCTAGACCTACAGCTACCGACCCAGACAGCGGCGCCGATCTGATCGATGGCCGCCGGCTGTCCGAGTTGCTCAAGGAGTACGAACTCGGGGTCAAGACCACCGTGAGGCAGGTTGAGGACGTCGCCGTGGACGCCGAGTTCTTCCAGCGTGTCTAGGCGCCAGTGACCGGGGGATGAGGTGTCGGAGATCCCGCAGGAGACCCGGAGCCTTGCCTGGCCGGCACGAGCCCGGGGTTGCTTCAGCGGATAGAGCGACGCCCGATCTGCTCTGGTTCGGTGTCGGCCGCGAGCGGGATGCGGCCGCGAGCCGCCGCGGGCGTCCGCTACGGTGGCGGCCATGCGTGGTGATCGGTGCGCGCCGGGGATCTTCGTCGGATGAGCGGATCGGGGTACAACGTGACGGAGTTCGGCCCGTGGCGGAGGCGCGGCGTGTGGGCGGACCCGGCGCGCCGGCCGAGCCCGATCTTTCTGGGGTTCGTCGTCGCGTTCGTTGCGGGCGGCTGGCTGGCCTGGGCGACCTCCGGGACTCTCGCCCGCGTCGGGGTGTTCGTGTTCGTCGCCGCCGGCTGGATCGTGTCGCTGTGCCTGCACGAGTTCGGGCACGCGTACCTGGCCTGGCGGGCCGGTGACCGCGGCGTCGAGGCGCGCGGCTACCTGACCCTGAACCCGCTGCGGTACAGCCACGCCGGGTTGAGCTTTGTGCTGCCGCTGCTGTTCCTGCTGCTGGGCGGCATCGGGCTGCCCGGCGGCGCGGTGTACGTGAACCCGAGCATGTTCCGCAGCCGGCTGCGGGCCAGCCTGGTGTCGGCGGCCGGGCCGCTCGCCAACGTCGTGTTCGCGGTGGTGCTCGCCGGCCTGGTCCGCAGCCTCGCCGGGCAGCAGCACCTCGTCTTCTGGGGTGGCGTCGCGTTCCTCGCCTTCCTCCAGGTCACCGCGGCGGTGCTGAACCTGCTGCCGGTGCCGGGGCTGGACGGGTACGGCATCGCGGAGCCCCACCTGCCGCCGCACTGGTCCCGTCAGGCGAACCAGATCGCACCGTTCGGCCTGCTCATCATCATCGCCCTGCTGTGGGTCCCGCAGCTGAACCAGGTGTTCTTCGGTCTGGTGTTCGCCATCACCGACGCGCTCGGCGTGCCGGTGTTCCTCGTCGGTACGGGGGACACCCTGTTCCGCTTCTGGCTCGGGCTCTTCGGCTGACCAGCTACGCGACTAGGAGCGCGCTGAAAAGGGGCTGGGCGGTGGCGGCGTTTTGTCGGCTTGGTGTTCGGGGATCCGGGATGATCTTCTTATGCAGGGTTTCGAGCGGGGGGATCGGCAGTTTCTGGATGCGGCGGCGTTGGCCGGTCACT
>WHSR01000035.1 GCA_009379995.1 Streptosporangiales bacterium | reverse complement strand
GCTCAGCCCAGCGAGCCACTGACCAAAGCGAACCCCAACCCCTAGATACACGCCGTCACAACAGCCAACGGCACGTTCCCGCACGTCAACCCGCGAACTCGCGGACTATCCCACTACATCAGCTGCGGAACCCCGGGGAGAGCACGTCGCGCAATGGGCCGGTGACTTCGTCGTCCACCCGGATGACGCCCCGCTCGGCCTGGAACTCCACGCTGTGCTCCCAGGGGCGCGGCGGCTTTCCCGCGACGAGTGCGTGCAGCGTGGCCGCGAGGGAAAACACATCCGATTCCGGGATGGGGATGTTTCCTCTGGCTATCTCGCGGGCCGCGTAGTCAGGGGTGTAGCTGAGCGGGGCGTTGGGCGTGACGGTCACGCGGCCGGCGACTCGGTACGCGGAGTCGAAGTCGGTCAGCTTGGCGGTCCCGTCTCCGGTGAGGACGACGTTGCCCGGTTTGACGTCGCAGTGCACGATGCCCTCGGCGTGCAGGGCGGTCAGCGCGTCGGCGATCTGCGCACCGATGCGGGCCGCCTGCTCCGGACGCATCCTCGGCTGCTGGTCCAGGCTGCCGCCGGACCCGTACTCCACCACCAGCCAGAACCCGGCCGCCTCACCCTCCTCCACGTGCCTGGTCTCGTACAGGGCCACCACGTGCGGGTGGCCCTTGAGCCTGTCGAGGGCACGGGCCGCGGCCTGCAACCGCCCTAAGGCGCCTTGGCCGTTGCCCGTCAGGCGGGCGCGTTTGAGCACGACGTCCCGACCCTCAGCCGCGTCATGGGCTATCCAGACCTCTACGTTGTCCCTCTCCTCGCTGATGGGTTCCCTCGTCAGGCGGTACCGCCCGAAGACCTCTTCACCCAGGCGCACGCTGCCCTCCCTCACCCCACGGCCGGAACTCCGCTTCGGCCAGGTATACGCACTGAACCTATTACGCGGGCACGCCTGCGGGCCTATGGTCCTGCCCAGGTGGCACCCGGCGATAGAGACTTCATACTCATGTATTGTTTCTCTTACATATGATTGTCTGGTCTGATGGGTCGAGTCGCCATGGGTGGGTGATGTTGGAGTACATCAACGAGCTGATCGGTTCGATCATGGGGTCGCCCTCGGCCTATCCGGCGATCTTCCTGGTGTGCGCGATCGACGCGTTCTTCCCCGCCGTGCCGAGTGAGACGGTTGTGATCGCCGCGGCTGCGGTGCGCGCCGCGGGTGATCCAGGGCTTCTGTGGGTGATTGTGCTCGCGGCCATCGGCGCGTTTGTCGGTGACCATGTGTCGTACGCGATCGGCCGGTTCTTTGGCAGCCGGGCTGTTCGCCGGCTGTTGGGCGGGCGACGGGGCCGTGCCGCACAGGAATGGGCCGAACGGATGCTGCTGGAGCGTGGCGGGCTCATCATTGTCGCGCTTCGCTTCATTCCCGGCGGGCGCACGGCCACGACGCTGGCGGCGGGTACTCTGCGCTACCCACTTCGACGCTTCACCGCCTTCGACGCGGTCGCCGCGCTGTGTTGGGCGATGTACGCCACGGGGATCGGGTACTTCGCCGGTGGTCTGTTCAAGGGCAACCATCTGCTGGCGGTGGTCGTCGGCATCGGCGTGTCGGTGGCCATGAGCGCGGTGGTCGAGACGGTGCGGCACCTGCTGCGCCGGCGCCGGACGACGGACCGGGACGTGATGTCGTCCCCGTCTGCCTAGCCTTCACCGCGCGGGTGGGTCGAAGAATGCCCGCACCCGGCCGCCGGGCCCGAGCCGCGGCTCCACGAGGGCACGCGCTCGTTCGGGCTCGCGGTGAAACGCCCCACCCGAACGGCGAAGATGACGTCGAAGCGACGGTCGCCCAGGTCGAGGTCCTCGAGGCTCATGACGAGGAACTCCGCCTTTCCGGCCGCGACGGCCGCTGTGTTGCGACGCACCGCCGCTTCGATCATCTTCGCTGACCGGTCGATGCCAGTAAGCCGGCCTCCGTCGAGCCGCTCGCAGACCATCGTCGCGGCGACCCCGTGGCCACATCCGATCTCCAGTACGTGGTTGTGGGGGCGAAGGTCGAGCTGGTCTACGACGGCCTGCAGTCGCGCACTCATGTTTCGGATTGTGGCCGATGCGCTCTTGCCGAGGATGTGGTCACAGCTGGGAAAGCGCGAACGCCGCGCCGAAGCCGAGCACTGTCGCCAGCCCGACCAGGCGGCCGCCGTACTCGAACGCCTCGGGCATCATCGTGTCGGCCAGCATCGTCAGCACGGCGCCCGCCGCATAGGCGAGGATGAAGCTGGCCGGGAAGTCCGAGGCACCGTCGAGCAGGGTGAACCCGGCCAGCGAGGCCAAGCCGGAGGCAACGGCCACGGCGGCCCACAGGCCGAGGATGGTCCGGGCCGAGTAGCCGCACTTGCGGAACCCCACGGTCGCCGACAACGCCTCCGGCAGGTTCGACAGGAACACGGCCGCCACCACCGCCACCCCCAAGCCGGCGCCCTCGAGCACGCTGAGTCCGATGACAACCGACTCCGGGATGCCGTCGAGCCCGGCACCGAGCGCGATCGACCGCGGCGACTCCTCGGCCTGGCGTCCGTTCGAGCGTTTACGGACGCGGCCGCCCCGGCCCGCGATCAGCAGGTCGCCCACGAAGAACGACAGCGCGCCCGCGGCCAGCCCGGCGCAGGTGGCGAGCGCGCCGCCCAGCCTGAACGACTCCTCGGTGAGCTCGTACGCCAGCGCGCTGATCAGCACGCCGCTGCCGAAGGCCATGATGAATCCGCGGACGAGCTCGCTGGTACGGATGGTCAGCCCGACCACCGCGCCGACCACCAGCGACGACGCCGCAGCCAGGCCCCACAAGAACGCCTCGAGCATTGCCCATCCACAGTGTTAGGCGAGCCTCCCGGCGGACTCGCCGTATTTATACATACCGGGGCGCGATCGCAATCCTCGTTCGACCCGCCGGAGCCCTCGTACGGACCGGCCGGTGGTGGGGGAAACTAGGGACGATGGCCGATGAACCGCTGGAACTGATCGTCGCCGAGGCCACCGCGTGGCGGGAATGGCTGGACGAACACCACAAGACCTCGGCCGGAGTATGGCTGGTGCTCGCCAAGAAGGGAACGAGCCAGCCGACGAGCCTCACCTATGACCAGGCGCTCGACGAAGCGCTGTGCTACGGCTGGATCGACGGCCAGGCGAGGCGGCGGGACGAGGCCACCTACCGCCAGCGCTACACCCCTCGCCGGGCACGAAGCCTGTGGTCGAAGCGCAATGTCGGCATCGTCACCCGGCTGGTGACCGAGGGTCGGATGCACCCGGCAGGCATGGCCGAGGTCGAGCGCGCCAAGGCGGACGGACGCTGGGAGGCGGCCTACGCCGGTCAGGCCGCCACGGAGATGCCGGACGACCTCGCCGCCGCCTTGGCCGCGGAACCCAGGGCGCAGGCGATGTACGACATCCTCACCAGCCAGAACCGCTACGCCGTCCTGTACCGGGTCGGGAACGCCAAACGCCCCGACACCCGAGCCCGTCGGATCGAGCAGTTCGTCGCCATGCTTGCCCGCGGCGAGACCATCTACCCGCAGAAACGCAAGCTCGGCGACTGACGCACGCCATGCCCACCCCTCCCGGGTGGGGTACTCAGCCCCGGGATCATCCATGTATGGTGTGGCGCATGCTGCCTCGGGGAGTCCCCCCGGATGGTTGGGTGGCCGTGGTCAAGCGCGGCTGCCCGACGTGCCAGCTCGTCGAGCCCGTGCTCGCCCAGCTCGATGCGGCCGCCGGCCTGGTGGTCTTTAGCCAGGACGACCCGGCCTTCCCGGAAAAGGTGGCCCGCGTCGTCGACGACACGGAGCTGGAGATCAGCTACCGGCTCGGCATCGAGACTGTGCCAACGCTGCTTCGGCTCGACGGTGGCGAGGAGAAGGCGCGTACCGAGGGTTGGCTGCGGTCGGCGTGGGAGAAGCTGACAGGTGTCGCGGCGTTGGGTCCGGGCCTGCCGGATCACCGTCCCGGCTGCGGTTCCCGGACCCTGGAGCCGGATGTCGCCGAGGCCCTGCTGGTACGGCACGGTGGCTCTCGCCTCAGGTCGCGGCGGGTGGAGCTCGCCGAGCTCGAGGACGAGGCCGAAGCCCTCCACGACCGGGGCTGGTCGGACGGGTTGCCGGTGGTGGCGCCGACCGAGGCGCGCGTGCTGCGCATGCTGGAGGGCACGACCCGCGCACCGGACGAGGTGGTCGCCGTCGTACCGCCCGACCTCGTCGAGTGCACGGTGGAGAAGGTGGCCGTCAACGCGGTTCTGGCCGGGTGCAGGCCGGAGTACCTGCCCGTGGTGCTGGCCGCCGTGGAGGCCGCGTGCACCAACGAGTTCAACGCGCACGGCGTGCTCGCGACCACCTGGGCCGCAGGGCCTGCGGTAATCGTCAACGGGCCGGTCGCCAAGGAGATCGGCATGAACGGCGGCCTCAACGCGCTGGGCCAGGGCAACCGGGCGAACGCCACCATCGGCCGGGCGCTTCAGCTCGTGATCCAGAACGTGGGCGGCGGCAGGCCGGGCGGGGTCGACCGGGCGACCCTTGGCAGTCCCGGCAAGGTCGGCTTCTGCTTCGCGGAGAACGAGAGCGAGTCACCCTGGGAGCCATTGTCGGTTGCCCGCGGAATGCCGGAGGGCACCTCGGCCGTCACCGTCTTCGCCACCGAGGGCCCCCGCGGCGTCTTCGACCAGATCTCCCGGACGCCCGAATCGTTGAGCCGATCTTTCGCCGCCGCGCTGCGCGCGGTGGCCCATCCGAAGCTGGCGCTCACCTTCGACGCCGCGCTCGTGGTCTCGCCCGAGCACGCCCGGGTCTTCGCGCAGGCCGGGTGGTCACGGGAGCGGCTCGCCGACGAACTCGCCGGCCTGCTGCGGCTCGACCCGGCCGAGGTGGTGCGCGGCGCCGCCGGGATCGACGAGGGCGTACCCGCCGCGATGGCGACCGAGCCGGTGCCGAAGTTCCGACCCGGTGGGCTGCTCATCCTCCATGCGGGCGGACGGGCCGGGATGTTCTCCGCGGTGCTCGGTGGCTGGGTCGGCGGCCGGGGCGGCAGCGAGCCCGTGACGAAGCCTGTGACAGGGGAGGTACTCCGTTGAGCCATATCGTCCTCGACCCCACCGGTGAGCGCGCCCCGGCCGAGCGGGTACCTCTCCCCCGGCCGACGTCGCTCGCCGGCAAGACCGTCGGATTGCTCGACATCTCCAAGGCTCGCGGGAACGTCTTCCTCGACCGGCTCGCCGAGCTGCTGACCGACCGCGGGATCTCGGTACGCCGTTACAGCAAGCCCACCTTCGCCAAGCCGGCGCCGATCGACCTGCGGCGGGAGATCATCACCAAGTGCGACCTGGTGATCGAGGCCCTCGCCGATTGAGGCTCGTGCACGTCGTGCAGTGTGCACGACCTCGCCGCCCTGGAGGGCCAGGGTCTGGTCGCGGCGTTCGTCGCCTCGTCCGAGTTCGTCGATGCCGCGCGCGCCCAAGCCACGGCGTTGGGGTACGCGGCCGACGGGCTTCCCGCCGTCTTCGTCCCCCACCCGATTCAGGACCGCACCGACGACGAGATGCGCGTCCTCGCCGAGCGGGCGCTCGACGCGACGCTCGCCGCGGTGACCGCCGACGCCCGTTGAACGGCCCACAACCATCGAGGAGTTGACGGATCATGGCGGTCGTCTGCGAGCAGCTCGACGGGTACACCCAATGGGTGGTCGTGGAGGAGACCAAGAAGGCCTTCGTCGGGGACGAGCCGGAGTCGTTGGGCGGAACGAACCTGGGACCCAATCCCTTCGCTCTCCTGCTGGCGTCCGTCGGGACGTGCACGATCACCACCCTGGAGGCCGTGGCGCGGGAGAAGAACATCCCGCTTGAAGGCGCACGTGTGAGCGTGACGCATCGGCAGAACCTCGCCATCGACGCGCCCGAGGATCCCCGCCAGCGCCAGTTGCACATGACCAAGATCGTGCGTCGGATCACGGTACGCGGCCCCATAGATCAAGATCAGCAGAAGGAGTTGCTGTGGGGAGCCGAGCACTGCCCGGTGTCCAACACCCTGCAAGGAGGGACCGCAGAGATCGAGACCACGCTCGAGCTCGCGCGGGATCGATAAAGGGCGGCGCTCACCGTTTCCTGACCGCCGGGTTCGGGGCTTGACCTTGTACCGCGATACAGGCTGGACGCTGGAGCCGTTCGATTGACGTCGAAAGGGTCCCAGCGATGGACAGTCTGCAGACGAGCCTGACGGAGTTCATCCGCCGCCAGGAGATTCCCACGTTCTTCGCCCCGCTGCTCCGGCTGGTAGCCGAGGGCGAGCCCGTCCCGCTCGACCGTTTGGCCGCCGAGGCGGACCTGCCCGTCGACCGGGTCGAGTCCTGGCTGCGAGCCCAGCGGGGCACGGACTGGGACGAGCGGGGCAGGCTGGTCGGCTTCGGGCTGACCCAACGCCCGACGGCACACCGCTTCGTCGTCGACGACCGCACGCTCTACGCGTTCTGCGCCGCCGACACGTTGATCTTTCCGCCGATCATGGGGAAGGCGGCGACCGTCGAGTCGACCTGTCCCGCAACCGGCCAGCGAATCCGGCTGAGGGTCACCCCGGAGGCCGCGACCTCGGTGGAGCCGACCACCGCGGTGGTCTCCCAGGTCTGCCTCTGCGAGGACATCACCGACATTCGCGCCACGGTCTGCGACCACGGGCATTTCTACGCCTCGGCCGGCGCGGCCGCCGAGTGGCGTCGCGACCACCCGGACGGTGAGCTCCGGCCCGTCCGCGAGTTCTTCACACTCGGCCTGGCCGCCTCCCGCGAACTGGGCTGGGTCGCGGCGACGTAGCCGTCACGTCTTCCCCCAACGCTTCCGCGCCACGGGAACAGCGGAGGCCGCCGACGCGTTACATGGCTTGTCGACACGTCAACGTGTCCCCCGGGCTCAACCCTTTGCCTTCGCGGAATACCGTCCGGCTGGAGCCGCGTCGTGCCTTTCGCCGAGAGGCGACCGGGCGTGTCGACCCCAGCGGCGATCGAGGCCCCGCCCGCGCCCGCCAGCGCTCCGGCGGGGCCTCGGTCTGCTGCAGGGGGCCTCAGGGGTGCCTCGGACCGGCGAGCTCGGCCAGCGTATCCGGAAGCGGCCGGCCTTTCGTCTCCCTGGCGCCGACGAGCACGATGAGTCCGCCGAGAAGGAAGCTGGCCGCGAAGACCGTCAACGCCGACACGAGCGAGATCGGGATCAGCAGGCCGCCGACCGCCGGCGCCAGCGCGCCCCCGATACGGGCGAAGCCGCTGGCCAAACCCATGCCGGAGGTGCGGACCTGGGTCGGGTACGCCTCGGGCGTGTACGCGTACAGCGCGGCCCACGCACCGAGCGCGAAGAAGCTCATCAGGCCGGCGGTGGTGAGAATCCACGGCACCCCGGTGCCGATGGCCCACAGATAGGTGAACACCCCGCTGGCGGCGAGATAGCCGGCGAGCACCGGCTTGCGGCCCACCCGGTCGACCAGGAACGCCGCGGAGAAGTAGCCGGGGAGCTGGGCGAGCGCAAGGTAGAAGATGTAGCGGTAGCTCTGCAGGAAGTCGTACTCACCGGCGAAGATCCGCGGCAGCCAGGAGAAGATGCCGTAGTAGGCGAAGGCGATAAGGAACCAGGTGGCCCACAGCACAAGCGTGACACGGGCCAGGGCGTCCGGGCCGCCGCCACGGAGCAGTAGCCGCAACGACGCGGATCCGCGCCCGGCACGGCCCTCACGTTCGGGCACCGTCAGCTCGGCGTCGGGCAGCGAGGTCCCGTTGTGCCGGGCCACCCGGTCCAGAACCTCCCGGGCCGCGCCCGGTCGGCCGGTTGCCAGCAGGTAACGCGGGGACTCCGGTACGTGCATGCGTACCCACACCACCAGAAGAGCCGCAACGGCCGAGGTCGCGAGCAGCCACCGCCAGCCGAGCGTCGGCACGATGACCATGGCGAGCAGGGCGGCCAGCACGGTACCCACCGCCCAGAAGCTCTCCAGGATCACCAACCACCGCCCCCTGTTCCGCCTGGGCAGGTACTCGGCGAACAGCGAGAAGTCCAGCGGCAGCGCGCCGCCGAGACCGAACCCGGTCAGCGCGCGCAGTACGCCGAGCCACACCGGATCCGGAGCGAAGGCCGAGGCCAGTCCGAAGACGGCGAAGATGGCGATGGTGATCTGGAAGCGATGCGGCGGCCGATCCGATCGGAGATCGCACCCCAAAACCACGCGCCGGCCAGCATGCCGACGAAAGTGGCGGTCACTATGAGTCCGGCCGCCTCGTCGCCGATGCCGAACTCCTGGGCGAACCCGGGAAGGGCGAAGGAGATGAAGAAGATCTCCGCCGCATCCACCGCCCAGGTCACACCGCACACGGCAAGCAGCCGCCTCTGCGTTCGCCCGAAACCGAGCCGGTCTATCGCTTCCTCGATCGTGATCGTGGTCGCGGGGCCACTCATCGACTCCTGCCCGTGAGCTCGAGGCTCGTCGACACGGCGGGGGACCCGGCGAGGGTCTGATAGACGACGCAGTAGCGTTCGGTCAGCCGCAGCAGCGTCTCCAGCTCGTCGGCCTCCGCGTCGGTGTCCAACTCGAAGTTGAGCCGGATCGCGGTGAACCCGACGGGCGCGGCCTTGTCCACGCCGAGCGTGCCACGGAAGTCGAGATCCCCTTCGGCGTGGACCCTGCCGGCGGACACGGTGACCCCGAGCGCGGTGGCGACGGCCCGCAGGGTCACACCGGCACAGGCGGCAAGCGCCTGGAGCAGCATGTCGCCCGAGCAGGCGAGGCTGCCGTCTCCTCCGCTGGCCGGATGTAGCCCCGCCTCGACCAGTGCACGGCCGGTGTCCACAGAACAGCTGAGCGCCTCCTCGCCCAGCACGCCGTCTGCCCGCAACGTGACCAGAGCAGCCCCCGGCTCTTCGCGGTAGCGCGCCTTCAACGGTTCCTGCGTCGCCCGAAGTGTCTCCGCGTCCATCGCGCCTCCCTGGCTTACCTAGTTCCCCTCTCCCGACGCTACGCGTCGATGACGCATCCCCGAACGCTTACCCTCTCTGGGGATGTACGTTCCCCCACCGAGGGAGGCGGTCGGGTGCCCCGTGGGGCGCAACGGCTGTGGCCCGGCCTGGCGGCCGGATGGACCCTGCTCTACGTAGGATCGAAGATCTGGTACGCGATCGAGGGACGCCTGGGCGTGACCGGCGGGCCGATCGTGCCGCGATCCCACTACCAGGACTACGGGCCGGGTGAGGTGGCGACGGCCCAGTGGCTGAACGCCGGCATGGGAATGCTGATCGTGCTCTTGCTCCTCGCCACACTCCTGCCGATCACGTCGCGGGCGATCCACTGGGCGCTGTCGGTGCTCCTGGCAGCCGCGGCGCTGATGGCGTCGGCCGGCGCCGTGGGGATGCTGGGCAGGGCGCTGGCCACCGATTCCGGCGGCGCGCTGTTCGGCGCCTACTGCGTGATCTGGGCAGTGCTGATCACCACCGCCCTCGTCGTCTATTGGCGACGCCCGCGGACTCCGGTCCGAGGGCCCGAGTGACGGCCCTCGAGTCCGGCCGCGCCGACATGAGCTACTTAACCCGCCACTGCGTGTCGCCAACCGTAACTCGGTCCAGTTCCTCGCCCGACCGCACGACGAAGACGTGACATGCGGTGTAGGTGACGCCCGGCTCGAACGGCTCGCTGTCGCTGTTGTGCTTTGGGCATGGGGTGAACGGCGGCCAGAGGGTGAGGTCGTTGAGGTCCTCCAACTCGGCGCCGTCGGTGTCGATCCCGTAGACGCGAGGGCCGCTGGTCATCTCCGCGTCGCTCTTGTTCACCATCCGCACGTCCAGGTAGTACGGGGTGCCGTCGGGCGGCTTGACCTCCTCGCCGTCGTCGTTCGTGTAGGTGTGTCCGGCAAGGTCGGCAGCCTTGCCGCGCCGAACGTCGAGTGGGGTTACCCCGACCTGCCCTGCGGCCAGCCCGCCGCTTCCTCCGAGGACCGTCACATCGACGTCAACCTCGTCGCCGAGCCCGGGACCGGTCGTGCAGGCGGCCAGCGAGGCCAGAACCGCCGTCGCGACGCCGCGACTCACCCGTACACGCCACATAGTTCACCCCGTCGCTCACGCGCCGTGGCAGACCCTTCCGGCCCGCGTAGCTACAGTAGTGGCGCGATCCCGCTGAACTTGCCGTGACGATCCTGGACGTATGTATCCAGGATTATGCGGATGAACGAGGGCGTGGAGTGGGCCCTGCACACTGCCTGAACCTGACCTGGGTCGAGCCCGACGAGGCGGTCACCGCGGCGAAGCTGGCGGCCTTCTACGACCTGCCGACGGCCTATCTGAACAAGCAACTCCAAGCGCTGGCCCGGGCGGGGATTCTGTCGTCGACGTCCGGGCCGCGCGGCGGGTTCCGGCTGGCGCGCAGCCCGGAGAAGATCACGCTGCTGGATGTGGTGACCGCGATCGAGGGCTCCGAGGACGCGTTCCGCTGCGAGCAGATCCTGCGGCGATTGCCTGGCGCCCAGGCTGGGGTCGACTACCGGAGGACCTGCGCGATCTCCCAGGCCATGCACCGGGCGGAGCTCGCCTGGCGCGAGGAGCTCGCCGCGCAGACCATCGCGGACCTCAAGGCGGTCGTCGAGCACAGATATCCCCACGCGCAACAGACCACCCGCGACCGGTTCGCCAACGTGCGGACCTGAAACGCCGCCGGCCGCGAGCCGCCGCGGCGGCGAATTCTGGCTATTGAAGATCAAGGATCTCCAGAAAGGGAGTCCAAATGTCATATCCGGCACCTCGCTACTTCGGTGAGAAGGGCGAGATCAACGCGACGTTCCGGCGAGCGGACGCCGACCCCGACTTCGTGTCGAAGCCGGTCCAGACGGCAGGGCCGACCGTGAGCCGGGGAACTGCCTACCACTACCTGGCCACCACGGCATCCACCGGCGGTGAATTCGGCCTCTACCGCGTCGACATGGGGCCGGAGTTCGGGGGGCCGACCACACACTTCCACAAGACGATCTCCGAATCGTTCTTCATCCTGTCCGGGACGATGCGACTGTTCGACGGCGAACGGTGGATCGACGGGACCGCCGGGGATTACCTCTACGTCCCTGTGGGCGGTCTGCACGCCTTCCGCAACGAGTCAGGCGAGCCCGTATCCATGCTGATGCTGTTCGCGCCCGGCGCACCCCGCGAAGGCTACTTCGAGGGGATCACCGAACTGGCGACGCTGAGCGACGAAGAGCGGGCGGAGTTCTTCATCCGCCACGACAGCTACTTCGTCTAGAGCGCGGCACGCCGCCGGCCGGAGCCGCGTCCGGCGAAAATGTCGGACCCCCTTGTCATGCTGGGAACGTTCCACGAAAACGCCGCCCGTCCGCTCTGGCTCTACGGGCGGCTCCGCGACGACAACGCGTTGGAGGATCAACGCCGTGCTTACCACGAACTACGTTCCCGGGACGCCCGTCTGGGTCGACCTTGGCACCCCCGACGTCGACGCCGCTGTCGCCTTCTACGGCGCCCTGTTCGGCTGGGAGTTCCGGTCCGCAGGGCCCGAGGCCGGGGGCTACGGCATGTTCACGCTCGACGGGAAGATAGTCACCGGGGCGGGCCCGCTCACCGAGCAAGGGCAGAGCTCGGCCTGGACGCTGTACTTTCACACCGCCGACGCGGACGCCACCACCAGGGCGGTCGAGCGGGCCGGCGGTACCGTCCGTTTCCCGCCGTTCGACGTCTTCACCGCGGGCCGGATGGCTGGCTTCGCCGACCCCACCGGCGCGGAGTTCGCCGTCTGGCAGCCCGGCGATAGGAAGGGCCTGGACGCGGTCACCGTCCCGAACTCGCTGTGCTGGACCGAGCTGTACACGACCGACCCGGCCGCCGCGAAGGCCTTCTACCACTCGGTCCTCGGCTGGGACTACGAGGACGTACCGATGGGCGGGTTCAGCTACACGGTCGTCAGCCCGTCCGGCGGCGGACAGGACGCCAGCCATGGCGGGATCATGGGGCTCAGCGAGGAGATGCTCGCCGGGGGTATGACGCCGCGCTGGCAGCCGTACTTCGAGGTGGCCGACTGCGACGCCGTTGTCGCCAAGGCGTCCGAGCTGGGCGGCTCCGCGCCGATGCCTCCCGAGGACGTCGAGGGGGTCGGCCGCCTGGCCCTGCTCATCGACCCCTTCGGCGCACCCTTCGCCCTCATCACCAGCGTACCGGCGTGACCATCCGGTTCACGCCGGGCCGGCGACGGCCACCAGGTCGGGAAAGAGCGCGTACGCGCCGGAGTCCAACAGCTGCTCCGCTCCGGCCGTCGCCGCGACGTCCGCGTACACCGCAACGCCGGTGATCTCGGGCCGGCGTGCCCGTAGGCGGCGCTCGAAGGCGGCGACGAGCGGCCGGGCGCCCGCCGCCAGCCGACCCACGAGGGCGACCTCGACCGGCGCGACGAGCCCGGCCCGCCGCGCCGCCGTCTCCGCCGCCAGCGCCAGCTCTTCGCCCGCCTCCGTCAGGATCGCCGCTGCCGTGGCGTCGCCGTCGGCCGCGGCGGCGACCACCTCGACCGCGAAACCCGCGACGGCGGCGACCCGGTCGGGGTCGGCAGCGAGCCTTGGCGGTAGCCGTCGCGGGTCAGCGCCCTCGCGGCGACGCAACGCGGCGAGCAGTGCCCCCGATCCGCCGCGGCCGTCGAGAGCCCGGAACGCCGCGGCGAGCCCGCGCCGTCCCACCCAGTAGCCGCCCCCGTCGTCACCGAGGTAGCACCCCCAGCCGTCCACGTGCGCCGAGTGCCCGCGGCCGTCCGCGGCGAGCGCGACCGCGCCGGTCCCGGCGATCGTGACCACGCCCGGCCGTGGGCCGAGCGCACCCAGGTACGCGGTCACGCTGTCGTCGGCCGCCACGAGGCGTTCGAAGGTGACCCGGCCACGCAGACGCTCGGCGATCGTGGCGGCGTCCGGCGCCGTACCGTGCAGCCCGGTAAGACCGAGCGCCACCTCGCCGGCGGCGAGCGCGGCCGCCACCGACGCGGCGACGGAGTCCGCGACCGCCTCGCCGGCCCGGTGACCCGGGCCGGTCAGCCGAAGCCTGTCCCCGTCCGGCCCGTCCGAATCGGCCAACCCGTCGAGCACGAGCCGGGAGCCCGTCTGGCCGAGATCGATCACCAGCCGCCGCGCGACCCTCATGTTCTCTCCAGGGCCCGTACGAACCGCGCGGTCAGCCAGGTGGGCCTGGTGATGGCGGCGCCGACGACCACGCAGTACGCGCCCGCCGCCAGGGCGAGCCGCGCCTGCTCGGGCTCGGCGATGCGGCCCTCGGCCACCACCGGCACGTCGAGCTTGCTCGCGAGGTCGGCGACGAGGGCCAGGTCCGGCTCGCCCGGCGCCGCCCAGCCGTCGGTGTAGCCGGCGAGGGTCGTACTCACGGCGTCGGCGCCGGCGGCCGCGGCCGCGATCCCCTCCTCCACGGTGGCGACGTCGGCGAGCACCTCTCGGCCCATCCCGTGCACGGTCGCGACGATCTCGGCGAACGACGCATGCCCGGGCCGGCGCCGGGCGGTGGCGTCCGCGGCGACGACGTCGGCGCCGGCCGCGACCACCGCGCGTGCGTGCTCGACGCCGGGTGTGATGTACACCCCGGCGTGGCCGACCTTCCACAGCCCGATGACCGGTACGTCGATCGCGGCCCGGATCGCCGCCACGTTGCGTGGGTTCTCCGCGCGGATCCCGACCGCGCCCCCGGCGACGGCGCATCGGGAGAACCTGGCCAGCACGTCGGGCTCGTCCATCGGGTCGCCGGGGAACGCCTGGCAGGACACGACGAGCCCACCGCGGAACGCCTCGAGGCTCACCCCGGCCACCCTTCGCTCGGTGGCGCGTCGGCGGCCTCGGCGAGCGCAGTCCAGGGCGGCACGACCACGTGGTCCGCGACCGAACGCAGCGCGACCGAGGCGAGCAGGTGCCCCCAGCGCAGCCGCGCGGTCTCGTCGGCACCCCGCAACGCGGCGGACAGGTACCCGGCCGCGAACGCGTCGCCGGCGCCCACCGTCTCGACCACCTGCACCTTGGGCGCGGGCACGAAGGTGCTTCCGTCCGGGGCGTACGCGGTCGCGCCCGCCGCACCGTCCTTGACGACGACGCGTGGGGCCTCCGGCACGAGCGCGCGCACCTCGCGTGCGTTCTCGGCCCCCCAGAGCTCGGCCGCCTCGTCCCGGCCGACGAAGACAACGTCGGCGCGCCGGGCGAGGTCGCGCAGCACCGGACCGGCCTCGACCGGGTCCCACAGCGCCGGGCGGTAGTTCACGTCGAACGACACCGTCGCACCCACCTCTCCGGCGCGGGTGATGATTCGCTCGACAGCATCCCGGCACGAGGCCCCGAGCGCCGCGGTGATGCCGCTGATATGGACGTAGCGGGTACGCGCGAGCAGCGGCAACACGTCACCGGCGGTCATCGTCGACGCGGCCGAGCCCCGCCGGTAGTAGTAGGCGACGGTGCTCCGGCCGTCGTGGTCCTTGAAGTACACCCCGGTGGGACGCCGCTCCTTGCGCCGGACCCCGGACACGTCGACTCCCGCGGAGCCGACCGCGGCCAGCAGCCGCTCGCCGAACGGGTCGGTACCGACTCGACTCACCCAGGCCACCCGGTGTCCGAGCTGGGCCAGGTAGACGGCGACGTTGGACTCCGCGCCACCGGTGTGGATCTCCAGCGCCTCGGCCTCGACAAGACGTCCGCCCGCCGGCGGGGTGAGTACGATCATCGACTCCCCCGTCGTGACCACGTCGTACGTCGGCTCCCGGCCGCTCAACGGTCGCAGCCCCGCACCCGCACCGGCTCCCGGGAACCCAGCGACGCCACCACGGCCTCCGCGGCCGCCACCCCCCAGCAGGCCTCCTCCAGCGGCATCCGGTCGGGGGCTCGGCGTCCGGCGAATACTTCGATCGCGTAGTCCACCTCGCGTCGCAGCGCGCCGCCGACCCGGCCGTCCTCCTCCGGCCACAGCGACAGGTCAGGTGCACCGATGCCGTCGTCGGTCCACTCGACCAGCGCATCGCTGACCAGACGCTGCCGGAGCACACCGCCCGTGCCGAGCACCTCGGCCTCGCCGACGATCGACCCGGCCAGCTCGAGGACGCCGGAGATCGTGTGCGGCGCGGAGTCGGGCACCAGCCACGCCGACTCGACGGTGGCCACGACTCCGCCGTCGAAGTCCAGCAGCGCGCTCACCACCGCGGGCTGAGCGGACCCGGGGATCGTGCTCTCCATCGCCACGGCTCGCCGCGCGGGCCGGCCGGTGAGGCACACGGCAAGATCGATGTCGTGGATGCACGACTCCCACACCGGATGCACCCGATCCCCGAATGCCGCGAGCCACGCCCGGCTGAAGTCGCGGCGCAGCCGCAGTGCGCGCAGCGATCCCACTCGGCCGGCCCGCACGCCGTCCCGGAGCCGGGTGTACAGCGCGGCGAACCGGGAGATCTGGCCGGCGACGACCTGGCGACCCGCGCCGGCCGCGGCGTCGCGCACCCGAAGCGCGTCGTCCGACGACAGCGCGAGCGGTTTCTCGACGAACACGTGGCACCCCGCGCGCAGCGAGGCGATCGCCAGGTCGGCGTGTACCGCCTCGTCCGCGGCCACGACGACGGCATCGGGCCGCACCTTCGCCAGCAGAAGCGCCGCGTCGGTGTCGGCCCGATCCACACCGAACCGCCCCGCGACCTCGGCGAGACGACTCTCGTCCAGGTCGCACAGTCCGACGATGCGCGCGCCCGCCTCCGACCACACCCGGACGTGCAGCGCGCCGAACCGCCCCACGCCGACGACGACCACCCTCGGCTCGTCCCGGTGCCGGGCGCGACCCGTCATGCGATCACCCACCCTCCCGCTGCGCGACACCGTGCCGCGGCGCGATGCCTTCGAGCGTCGCCGGCTCCTTCACGCCGTGGCCGGTGAGCAGCGCGACCACCGTCGTACCGGGCCGCAGCACGTCGCCCAGCGACGCCCCGGACAACGCGGCGACCGCGGCGGCTGCCGCCGACTCGGCCAACAGCCCGTCGCGTGCGAGGTTGCGTACCGCCTCGCCGATGGCCCGCTCGGTCACGGCGACGACGCGTCCCCCGCTGGCACGTACCGCCTCGAGGGTGAGCAGTCCCTCGCGCTCGTACCCCCGCAGCGGATCGGCGATGGCCGTGGCGGCGGTCGCGCCGGGCGGGCTCGGCTCCGCCAGCGCGGCCCGCCAATCGGTCGAGGACCAGGCCCGGGCCAGCGGCGCGCAGGCAGCGGCCTGCACGCCGACCATGCGCGGCACCCCGTCCGTCAGCCCGAGACGAACCAGGTCGACGAACCCGGCGTGCACGCCGTACAGCAGCGGCCCGGCGCCGACCGGGACGACCACGACGTCGGGTACGCGGCTCAGCTGCTCGTGGATCTCCACGGCGATGGTGCGGTAGGCCTCGGCAGGCACCGGATTGCGGTAGGTAGTCGTCACGTTGATGACGCCGTCGGCCTCGGCCTGCGTCGCGCGAGCGTACGCCGCGCTGTAGTCGCCGTCGACGACGTGCACCTGCGCCCCGTACGCGCGGGCGGCGGCGAGCTTGGCGTCCGCCCGGGAGCCGGTGCCGCAGAACACGGCGCAACGCAGACCCGCCGCCGCGGCGTAGGCGGCGGCCGAGACGGCCGCGTTGCCGCTGGAGGCGAGCGCGAGACCATCGACCCCGAGATCGACGGCCAGCGACGCGGTGAGCGCCATCCCCCGGTCCTTGAACGACAGGGTGGGGCTCTGCCCTTCTATCTTGGCGTACACCTCTACCCCGGTCGGGAGGCCAGAAGGGCTAAGGGGAAGGAGTGGTGTGTCTCCCTCGCCCAGGGTCACCGTGGCCCGCCCTCGGGGCAGCAAGGGGCCGCGACGCCAGATGCCGCGCCCGTCCGGCCATGTGGTGCCCGAGGGCTCGGCGAGGTCGAGCACCAGCGGCCCGGCGCAGGCGTCGCAGCGGTAGGCGGGCAGCGAGGCGGCCGCGCGGCACTCGGCGCAGCGGACTGTGAAGTCCCGGCGGTCGGCGGGCCCGGCGCGGAAGTCGGACACGTGGTTACCCCCGTTCGCCTTCGACGGAGGGCGCGCCCGTCCAGCCGAGGGCGCGCGACACCGTATCCGCCTCGGCGCGTACCAGCCGCCCCAGCTCGGGCGCCCGCGACCGGTCGAAGCGGACGGTCGGGGCGGACACGCTGAGGGCGGAGGCCACGCCACCCAGGTGGTCGAAGATCGGCGCGCCCACGCAGCAGATGCCGACCTCGTTGTCCTCCAGGTCGGTGCTGTAGCCGTCGCGACGCACCGACTCCAGCAGGTGACGCAGCCGCTCCGGGTCCATCCGCGTGACGAGCAGCCGTTCGGAGGCCTCGAGGGTCTCGGCGACCACCTCGTCGGGCGAGTAGGCGAGGATGGACCGCCCGATCGCCGTCGTCAGGGCCGGGTTGGTGCCGCCGACCCGGGAGACCATCCGTACGCTCTGCGGACTGTCGATCTTCTCCAGGTAGACGATGTGTGCGGCGGCGAGAACGCCGAGGTGGCAGGTCTCGCCGGTCGCGTCGACGATGCGGCGCATGGCCGGCTGGGCCTCGGCGCGCAGATCCAGCCCATCGAGGAACGCCCCGGCGAGCACCACGGTCCCCGGACCCAGCGCGTGCAGCCCGGCCGGGGTCTCCCGCACCAGATCGACCTGGCGCAGCACGCCCAGCAGCCGGTGGACGGTGCTCATCGGCAGCTCCGTGGCCTTGGCCAGGTCGACGAGCGAGAGTCCCGCGGGCCGCTCGGCGAGCGTACGCAGGATGGTCGTCGCGCGTTCCAGCGCGCGCAGCCCTTCCGGCCCGCGTCTGGCCCCCTTTGGCGCGGTCATGGTGACGCCCTCGGCGGCGTCGCTGGTTCGGACCGAGCGATGCGGTCCACCACCTCACCCACCCTTTCCACCGCGGCCTGGAACAGCCGGGCGCCCAAGGCCGGGTCCGCGCGGCTCGGGTCGCCGACGACACCGCTCGGATCGAGTGTTTCGAACCTGCGGTGGCGCACAACCCGGTCCCGGGAGTACAGGAACGGGTCCGGCCAGGCCCCGCCCGCCGCGGGACCGGGAATCCGGTCGGCGTGCACCGCGTCCGGCCACAGGTGCCAGACGAGCGAGGTCTCCAGGGCGCAGGCGTGGCCGACGCAGCCGTGGTGGTCAGGCAACGCGGCCGCCACCTCGTCCTCGATCAGCTCGAAGTACGACAGGGCCCACGCCTCGATCCCCTCGTCGGACAGCCCCTGCAGCGCCGCCGACAGCGGACTCCGGTTGCCGCCGTGGCCGTTGACGAACACCGGGACATCGCCGTCGCGGGCCAGGCAGGTCGCGACGTCCGCGACGAGGTCTACGAACGTCGACACCCGCAACGCGACGGTTCCCGGGAAGGCGCGATGGTGGCCCGAGCAGCCGTAGGCGAGCGGCTCACCCACCAGCACCCGGTGACGGGCCGCGGCGACCTGCGCCGCCACCGCCGCCGCGATCCACGCGTCGGTACCCACGGGCAGGTGCGGACCGTGCTGCTCGACGGCGCCGCAGGGCACGAGGACGATCCGCCGTGGCTGCGACCCGTGATCGGGCGAGGCGTGCCAGCCGTACCAGGCGCGACCTCGGTCGAACGCGGGCCCGTTCATCGGGCCCCCTGGTGCGGCGCTCGAAGGACGGCCAGCACCCGTTCGACGTCGTACGTGGAGTTGTAGAGATGGAACCCGAAGCGGACACGCCCCCGCCGCGCCGCTGCGCGAACCCTCGCCTCGCGCAGGGCGGCGACGACGGCGCTTGGCTCCGCTGCCTCGACGGACACGACCGGACCCGCCGCGTCGGTGTCCTGTGCCGAGAAGCCGGCCTCGGCCAGGCCGGCGCGAAGCCGCTCCGCCAGGTAGACCGTGTGCGCCTCACGGTGTTCCTCGGGCACCTCGGCGAGAAACCGGAGCGCGGGCAGCGCCCCGACCCAGCACAGCCAGGCGGGTGACCCGTCGAGTCCGGACGCGCCCGGCCGGGGCGCGAGCGGCGGGCCGTACGCACCGACCACCGGGGCGTCGGCCATCCCGTACGGACTGGGCGCGGGCGGCGGGCCCTCGAGGAGGTCGGGGCGCACGTAGGCGTAGGCGGCGCCGCGTGGCCCGAGCAGTCCCTTGTAGCCGGCGCAGAACACCGCGCCCAGCCGCGTCGCGTCGATGCCCAGCCCGGCGACGCCGAGGGACTGGGTGGCGTCCACGACGACCCCCGCGCCGTACGCGTCGGCGGCATCGACCACCCGCGGCAGGTCCGGGCGCCCGCCGTCGTGCGAGGAGACCGAGGAGCACACGACCGCCGCGACCCCGCGATCGGCGGCGGCGTCGATTCCGGCGGTGAACGTGGCGGCGACGTAGGGGCCGTCAACCCAGCGGATCCTGTCCTCGCCGACGTGTGCCAGGAACGGCAGCAGGAGGGAGCGGAACTCCGCGCGATGCGCCACGACGTCGCCGCCGCGCCGCGCCAGCCCGGATGCCACCGCCGCCACGGCGGGAACTATCGACGCCACGAGGGCGACGTCGGCCGGGGCGACGCCGAGCATCGCGGCGAACGCCGCCCGGCACTCCTCCGCGTCCCGCTCCCAGTCCCCGTAGTCGGCCGTGCCGGTCTCCCACCCTCGCACCGCCTCGCGCAGCCGGTCGGTGGCCGCGAGCGGTGGCAGCCCCACGCTCGGCGTGTCGAGATAGCCCCGCACGTCGGCGAAGGCGGCCCGCACGTTCAGCTGCTCCCGCATGTCGTCCCGCTCCAGCATCGTCGAGCCTAGACCGCCTCGACGTCCTCGGGCACCCCGGAGGCGACGGAGCGCAGAATCGCGTCGTTCACCGCTACCGCGCGCATCGCCTCGGCGACCGAGATGACGAACGGCGTCCCCTCGGCCACTGCCGTGACGAAGTGCCGTACCTCCGCAGCGAGGTCGCCCCGGATGCGGCCGTTCACCTCCGGCCAGTGCAGCCCGTCCGGGAGCTGGTACCCCGAGACGCCGAAGACCTCCAGCCCGTGGTCGCGTACGTCGATCTCGACAACGCCCTTCGTCCCGTACACCTCGAGCCTGCCGTCGATCCCGACCGGGCTGTCCTCGGTCCGCGTCCAGCCGTTGAAGAGCTGGCCGACGGCGCCGCCGTCGAACTCGACGACGCTCACGATCGCGTCCTCGGAGTCGACGCCGAGCGAGGGCATGAGCTTGGACACCGCCCGGGAGTACACCCTCCGAACCGCCGAGCCGGTCACCCACTGGATCGCGTCGGCGTCGTGTACACCCAGGTAGAACAGCACGCTGCTGGTGCCGTTCATCCGGGTGCCGACGGCGCGGGAGGCGATCCGGCCGGCCTTGGCGTGCAGTGGCTCGCCGATCTCTCCCCCGGCGACGGCGCTCGCCGCCCCGACGTAGCGGGGGTCGAAGCGCAGGAGCTGGCCGACCATGAGGCGGGCGGCGCCCTCCTCCGCGGCGGCGGCCATCCGCCGCGCCCCGCCGAGGTTGTGCGCCATCGGTTTCTCGACGAGCACCGGCTTACCCGCCTGCAGCAGCGTCACCGCCGGCTCGACGTGCAGCCGGTCGGGAACGGCGACGATGTATGCGTCGGCGCGGCCGTCGGTGAGGGCGTCGGCCACCTCACGGTGGTACTCGACGCCGTACCGCCCGGCGACCGTACGGCCGGCCTCCTCGCTCACGTCCACGATGGCGACAAGGTCGGCGATGTCGCACTCGGCGACGGTACGGGCGTGGAGCTGGCCCATGAAGCCGGCACCCACGACAGCGACGTTCAACGGCACGGGGCCTCCCCTTTCCTCGCGGTCACGCCTCGACGGACGCGGGCTGCTGTCTTTCCAAAGCTCTGACCAGCGCGTCCACGACGACGGCGACGACGATCATGGCGCCCTTGAGGAGCTGCACGTTCTGCGCGCCGACACCCAGCGTCACCAGGCTCGTCGTGATGAGGCTGATGATCAGCGCACCGGTCACGGTGCCGAAGACGCTTCCCCTGCCGCCGAACAGGCTCGTGCCGCCGAGGATCGCCGCGGCGAAGGCGTCGAGCAGCAGGTTGAGTCCAGCGATCTTGGGATCGACGATCTGCACCCGCGCGACCAGCAGGATGGCGGTGACCGCGGTCATCAGCCCGCTGAAGACGTAGACGAGGACGTCCTGCCGTACGGCCGGGACGCCACGGGTGACGGCGGCCTCCCGGTTGGAGCCGAGCGCGTACGTCCGCAGCCCGAAGGCGGAGGACCGCAACAGGACCCACACCAGTACGGCGACCCCGAGTGCGTACAGGATCGGTGTCGGGACGCCGCCCAGCTCACCGGTGCCGATCAGGGTCAGCACCGCGTTGTCGATGATCACCGTGCCGACACCGCCGAGCACCAGGGTCACCCCCTGGACGCACACCATGGTGGCCAGCGTCGCGATGAACGCCGGCATGCCGACGACGCCGACCAGGACGCCGTTGGTCAAGCCCAGCAGCATCCCGGCGAGCACCGCCTGCCCGACGGCGACGCCGAGCGGGGTGCCGCCCTGCAGGTTCGCGCCGAGCACGAGCGCGCACATCGCAACGCCGTACCCGGCGGACAGGTCCAGCCCGCCGCCGATGAACACCCACATGGCGCCCAGCGCGAGGGTGGCGATCGGCGCCGCGGCCACGAGAACGTTGACGATGTTTCCCGGCCTCAGCGTGCTCGGCTCGACGAGGAGCAGCGCCACGACGAGGACGACGAGCAGGAGCTGCGGCGCGAACCGCACGACGAGGTCGCGGACGGCGTACGACCACGGCGGCGGCGCCGGCTCCGCGCGGCCGGTGAGCTCAGCCATCGCCCCCTCCTTCCGTGTGGCGCGCGACGGCGGCCTCGCCGGGCGCCGGCGCCGCGGCTCGCTCGCCGAACGCGTCCCGCATCACCTGCTCCTCCGAAACGCCGCGCGGGTACTCCGCGACGCTCACGCCGTGGCGCATCACCACTACCCTGTCGGCCACGCTCAGCACCTCCGGCATCTCCGAGGAGGTGAGCAGCACCGCCGCCCCCGCGCTCTTCAGTCCCGCGATGAGGTCGTGGATCTCGGCCTTCGCCCCGACGTCGACGCCCCGGGTCGGGTCGTCGAGCAGGAACAACTTGGGACGCAGCGCCAGCCACTTGCCCAGAACTACCTTCTGCTGGTTGCCGCCGGACAGGAAGCGGATCTGCCGACGCGGGTCGGGAGGCCGTACGGCAAGGTCGCTGATCAGTTCGTCGACCCTTTCTCGCTCCCTGCGCACCTGGAGCAGGCCGGCCCCGCTGGCCTGGCGTATCCAGAGGATGCCCATGTTCTCGGCTACCGAGAGGTCGGGGAAGATGCCGTCGGCGAGGCGGTCCTCCGGCACGTACGCGACGCCGAGCCCGGCCAGCTCGGCGAGCGACAGCCCGCCGCCCTTCCGCCCCATCACCCGCACGGTGCCGGCGACCACCGGCGACAGCCCGACGACACAGCGCATGAGCTCGGTGCGGCCGGAGCCCATGAGCCCGACGAACCCGACGACCTCCCCCTCGCGCACGGTGAGGGTCACGTCCTTGAGCAGGCCGCCGTCGCTGAGGCCGCTGACGGACAGGCGGTCCTCCCCGACGTCGGCGGCCACGTACGGGAAGAGGTTCTCGATCCGCCGACCGACCATCATGGAGACCAGCTGGCCGGGGGCCACCTCGGCCAGCGAGGGACGGCCGACCACCTGGCCGTCGCGCAGCACGACGGCGCGGGAGGCAAGGTGGTAGATCTCCTCCAGCTTGTGCGAGATGTACAGGATCGCCGTACCTCGCCGGCGCAGCCGGTCGACGAACTCGTACAGCCTGTCGCGCTCCCGGGCCGACAGCGCGGAGGTCGGCTCATCCATGATGACCAGCCAGGCCCGCTCGTGGATCGCCTTGGCGATCTCGATCATCTGCCGCTGGCCGACGGTCAGCGCGCCGACCCGTGCCCTCGGCGAGACCGGTACGTCGAGCTCGCGCAGCAGGTCGCGGGTGAGCGAGCGCATGAGCCGGCGGCGCAGCGGGCCGAACGGCCACCACCGTAGTTCCTCGCCGATGAACATGTTCTCCGCGACCGTGAGGTCGGGGACGAGCGTGAAGTGCTGGTGGATGACGGCGATGCCGGCGCGGCGCGCGTCCTCCGGCCCGCTGTGCCGAACCGGCGTGCCGTCGAGGAGGATGCCTCCCGCCGACGGCCGGTAGTTGCCGGACAGGATCTTCACCAGGGTGGACTTGCCGGCGCCGTTCTCGCCCATGAGTGCGACGACCTCGCCCGACTCGATGGAGAACCCGACCGCCTCGAGCGCGACGACTCCGGGGAACATCTTGCTCACGCCCTCGACCTCGAGCCGGTGGACGCGCTGGTCCTCGGATCCCGCGACGGCTGCGCCGCGGCGCGCGCCGCGACCCGGCCGCCTCAGCCGGCCAAGCCGGTTGGCCAGCACCGCGCGCGCCGTCGCGTACCGCTCGCCCAGGGCCGCGAACACCTCCCGCTGCGAGACGAGCACCGCAACCACCACGAACACCCCGGTGAGCACGTAGATCATCGCCTGGCTGACGCCGAGGAACGACAGGCCGGCGGAGATCACCCCGACGAAGACCGAGCCGAGGAACGTGGCGACGACATCGCCCCGGCCGCCGGCGAGGCTGGTGCCGCCGATGACGGCGGCGGTGATGGCGGAGAACTCCAGCCCCTGGCCGGCCAGCGGCTGGATCGAGCTGAGCCGGCCGATGGTGACCAGGGCACCCAGGCCGACCGTCAACCCGCTGGTCAGGTAGGCGACGAACGTCGCCCACCGCACCGGGATCCCGCTCGCAACGGCGGCCGTACGGTTGCCGCCGGCCGCGTACCACCAGCGGCCCAGCACCGTCCGCCGGGTCAGCACGTAGAAGGCCGCCAGCACGACCACGGTGAGCACCGTCGAAACGGGGACGCCCGCCACGTCCGCCCGGCCGAGCCACAGCACCGCGTCGTTGCCCACGTTGGTGCTGGCGCCGCGGGAGATGCTGACGGCGGCGCCACCGGCCAGCGCGTACGTGCCGAGCGTCGCCATGAACGCGTTGACCCCGAAGACCGCGACGAGCAGGCCGTTGAGCGCGCCGACGAGCAGGGCCGTCCCGAACACGGCGGCGATCGTGGCCGCGGCCGAGCCGCCGGTCGCGTGCATCACCTGGCCGCCCACCACCGAGGCGAGCGCCAACGAGGAGCCCACCGACAGGTCGATGCCGCGGGTGAGGATGACCGCCGTCATGCCGAACGCGACCAGCGAGATCACCGCCGTCTGCTCGGCGATGTTGAAGGCGTTGCCCGCGCTGAGGAAGCTCGGGCGGGCCAGGCTGAACGCCACGGCGGCGAGAGCCACCGCCACGAGCAACACCAGGCTCGGCTGAGAGAGCGCCCTTCTAGTCACCCAGGTCCCCTCTTCTTAGCCAGGGTGCGCGTCACTCGACCGACATTGCCTTGTCCGGCTTGCTCGGCGCGAACTCGCTCGGGTAGCTCTGCGCGAGCTGGCGTGCCCGGTCGGGTGTCACGGTCTCGACATCCAGGCCCGCGTCCGATAGCCGCTTGCTGACCTGCTCGGAGGCCACCACGTAGGTCGGCATGAACAGGTCGGTCGGGAAGTCGCTGCCCTTGGCCAGCCGCGCGCCGACGGCGGTGTTCCACGCACCCACCCGGTGCGAGCCGGTCAGCACGTCGTTCAGCACCTGCCCCTTCTCCAGGTACGGGTAGACCTTCGGGTCACCGTCGTTGGTCACGAACGGCATGCCGAGCTTGTCGCGCGCCTGCAGCACCTTCAGCGCGGGCAGGGTGAGTCCGTCGGAGATGCTCGCGATGCCCGCCAGGTCCGGGTGGTTGGTGAGCACGGTCTGGGTGACATTCGCCGCGGTCGAGCTGTCGAAGTTGGTCGGCTGGGTGATGACCTGGATGTTGGGGAACTCCTCCTTCATCGTCTGCTCGAACGCCTTCTGCCGGGTGTCGGAGACGTAGTTGCCGACCGAGCCGATGAGCAGGAGCACCTTGCCCTTGCCGCCGAGCGTGGTGCCGAGGATCCGGGCGTTGAGCACCCAGTTGTCGTGGTCGGGGTAGAGGGTGTTGTGGTTGCCCTCGCCTTCCACCTTGTTGCCCATCGTGATGACCTCGATGCCGGCCTTACGCGCCTTGTTGACCACGGGCGCGAGGGCCTTGGCGTTCAGTGGATCGATCATGATGACGTCTTTGTCCTGGGCGATGAAGTCCTCGACGATGGAGATCTCCTTCTCCAGGCTGCCGTCCGCGCTCTGCCAGGTGACGTTGACGCCGTAGTCCGCGGCGATCTTGTCCGACGCGTCCCTCATCTCCACGAAGAACGGCAACGAGAGGTTGATCTCGGCGACTCCGATCGACGGAGCGCCCGGCGTGTTCGCGCCCCCTTCCGACCCGCCGGAGGCTTCACCACCCCCACTGGACCCGCAGGCCACCCCGGTGAGGAGGACGGTCGCGGCGAGGGCGGCACCCGCGGCCCTCATGAGTCCTCGCCTGTTCACAGCCATGGTGCTCTCTCCGCTTCTCGAGCGATGGTCGGCGGCGTCGGAGGTGACTCGTTTAGCCCGCCAGTTGTTGTGGAAGTTAATTCCGAAAAGTATATTCGCTGTCTAGATGAGTCAAGTAAGGGAGCGCGGAGATGGAGGTCCTCCAGGTCACCCGCCGTCTGGTCGCGATCGATTCGCAGAACCCGGGGCCGGGAGAGGCCGCCATCGCGGCGGACATCGAGGCCGACTGCCGGGGCCAGGGCTTCGAGGTCCGGCGGGTCGAGCTCGTACCAGGCCGCCCCAACCTGCTCGTCACGGCGGACCGGGGACCCGGCCCCCACCTGGGCCTCGCCGGTCACCTCGACACCAAACCGGTGGGCGACGCGGCGACGCAGTGGCGGTCCGACCCCTTCGAGCTGACGGTCAGCGAAGGGCTCGCCTACGGTCTCGGCGCAACTGACATGAAGGGCGGCGTGGCCGCGATGCTCCTCGCGCTGCGCCGGTTCGCCGACGGCGGGGGCTCCGGCAGGCTCACCCTGGTCCTCAGCGCTGACGAGGAGCAGGGCTCGGGTGCGGGCGCGAAGGCGCTCGCCGAAGCCGGCCTGCCCGACCTCGAGGCGATAGTCATCGGCGAGCCGAGCGGCCTCGACGCTCCCTGGGAGGCGTTGTATCTCGTCTCCCGCGGCATCTGCTGCTTCGAGGTGGAGATCCGTACCGCCCAGGGCCACAGCGGGCTGTCCGAACGGCTCGGCCGCAACGCCGTGCAGCTCGCGGCCGACCTGCTGCACGCCCTCGAGGGTTTTCGCCCTCCGCTCGCCGAGCCCGGCCCGATTCCGTGCTCGCCCACCGTCAACCCCGGCATGCTCGTGCACGGCGGCGTCTGCTTCGGTACGTGGCCGGGTCTGTGTTCGGTCGCGGTCGAGATCCGGCTGGTGCCCGGAATGGAACGAGACCAGGTGAGAGCCGCCATCGAGCGGCTCGTCGGCGAGGTGGTCGGCGACGCGGGGACCGCGCTCGTCAGCTACGCCGAGGGTTCGCTGGGCTGGATGCCCGCGGTGGCACTGGACCCGGAGACCGCGGTGGTCCGGGCCGCCCAACGGGCTGCCCGGCGGACGCTCGGCGCGATGCTGCCGCTGGCCGCCTATCCCGGAGGCACCGACGCCACGTACTTCTTGGGCCGGGCCGGCATACCCACCATCACCAGCCTCGGCCCGGGATCGCTGCCGGTCGCGCACGGGCCGAACGAGTATGTGGAGGTAGACCAGTTGCGCGACGCGGTCGACCTCTACGCCGCGCTCGCCGAGGAGTTCTGCGACGGCACCGGAGGTCCGTGATGGCCGGAGGGTCGCCGAAGTACGTGGTGATCGCGGAGGCGTTGCGACGCCGCTGCCGTGCCCTGCCACCGGGCAGCAAGCTGCCCCCGGAGAGCGAGCTGGCCCTGGAGTTCGGGGTTAGCCGCATGACCTTACGTCAGGCGGTGCAACGGCTGGTCGAGGAGGAGATGGTCGACCGCATCGCCGGGCGCGGCACCTACGTGCGCCGCCCGCCCTTGGCGAAGGGGCCGACCCTGACCTCGTTCACCGAGGACATGCGGGCCCGAGGGCTGCGGCCGTCCTCCCGGCTCGTCGGTTGGGCGCGTACCGCGGCGCCGGCCGAGGTCGCCCGGGCGCTCGCTCTAGCCCCGGGAGACGCGGTGCTCGCCGTCGAGCGGCTCCGGTCCGCCGACGACGAGCCGGTCTGCCTGGAACTCGCCCACCTGCCGGCCCGCCTCGAGCCGCTGCTGGGCGCCGGTGATCTGGAGGGCTCGCTGTACGAGGCGCTGCTCCGGATCGGGGTGCGGGTGACCGCCGGCACGCGCAGGGTCCACGCGGTGGCGCTAACGCCGCGTGAGGCCATGCTCCTGGGGCGGCCCGCCGGCTCCCCCGGGCTGGAGGTCGTCCACCTCGTACGCGACCAGCGCCGCCGACCCATCGAGTACGCCCGGTCGCTGTACCGGCCCGACCGCTACGAGCTCGTCGCGGAGATCTTCCGCGAGCCGCACGAGGAGGCCACGGTCGAGATGGCCAAGAACGCGCACACCAGCCCCGATCTCCCGACTCCCGCCGGGCCATACAGCCACGTCGTCGAGGCGGGCGGCTTCGTCTACACGGCGGGCCTAGGGCCGCAGGACCCGGACACCGGCGCGGCGCCGGACGGCATCGCCGCGCAGACGGATCGGGTCATCGACAACATCGAGCGCGCGCTCGCGGCCGTCGGGTTGTCCATCGCCCACGTGGTGAAGACCACCGTCCACCTCCAGCACCTGGACCGCGACTTCGCGGCGTACAACGAGGTCTACGCGCGGCGGTTCGCGCAGCCCTATCCGGTGCGTACCACGGTGGGCAGCTCGCTGCCCGGCATCCTCATCGAGGTGGACGTCGTGGCGGTGCGACCCGACCGTCCCTGAGGAAAGGCCCGGTCAGCTACATATGCCAGCGAAGCGAATCCACGACGCGGTGTGGCTCGTGGGCAGCGGAACCGACGCCACCGCCACCACCGACGCCCACGACTGCCACGCCTTCCTGGTCTTCGACGGCACCGGCGGGTTCTGTATCGACGCCGGGACCGACCTCGCCGCCGACCGATGGCTCGACAACGTAAGCCAGGTCTGCGACCGGGCGGCGCTCGGCGGTGTGCTCGTCACCCACTACCACGCCGACCATGCCGGTGGCGCCGCGGCCGCCCGCGCCGCCGGACTCTCCGTCCTCGCGAGCCCGGAGACCGCCGCGGCACTCGCGGTCGCGGACGAACGCCGTACCCAGCTCGCCCGGGCCCGGGAGGTCGGCGTGTACCCGAGCGACTACCGGCTCGCGCCGAGCCCCACCGACCGGGTGCTGCGCGGCGGGGAGACGGCGGCGAGCGGGAATGTCCAGGTGGAGGTGGTGGACGCGCCCGGCCACTGCGACGGCCACCTAGTCTTCGGCACCGTGATCGGCGGGTCGAGGGTGCTCTTCGGCGGCGACTGCGTCTTCGCGGCCGGCCGGGTCAGCCTTCAGGCGATACCGGACTGCCGGCTCGACCGGTACGCCGGAGTCGGTCATCGGACTGGCCGAGCGCGACACCGACGTCCTGCTGCCCGGCCACGGAGAGTTGGTCCTCGCCGGCGCCGGCGACGACATCGAGCGGGCGGCCAGCGCCTTTCGTCGGCTGGTACCGCCGCCGAACTTCCTTTCCGCCGACGACCGCTAGCCCGATCCGGACTGCGACCACGTGCGCCGCCGGTCGGACGGTGGAGTCGTCCGGGAGGAAGCGGGTACGGCAAGGACAAACAGCAGCTACAGCGTTCGAGAGGAGGTTCCCGTGCGGCTGCCGACGAAATCGTGGCATCTTCCGCCTCGAATGGCGACGGGTGCGTACATCCTCAACTCCGGCCTGACGAAGCGCCAAGCGGACCCGGAGACGGCGTCGCAGGTGCACGGTATGGCCGCAGGGGCCTACCCGTTCCTGGGAAAGCTGGATGCGCAGTTCTTCACCCGGCTGCTGTCCTCCGGAGAGATCGTCCTGGGCACGGCTCTGCTGTTTCCGGTTGTGCCGACCGCTCTGGCCGGCGCGGGTCTGGCGGGATTCTCCGCCGGCCTGGTCGGGCTCTACCTACGGACCCCGGGAATGCGGCAGGAGGGAAGCCTGCGCCCAACCCAGCAGGGCCAGGGCTTGGCCAAGGACGTCTGGATTCTCGGCCTCGGCTCGGGTTCGTCCTCGAGGCCGTGATGGACGCCGCCAGCAGAAAGCGCTGACGCTCCGCGGCGAGAATTCTTGGGGTTTCCACAGACGGAAAAACGGGGTTGGCGGGGCGCTGGGCGTCCCGACTACCATCTCGAACGTGGATTCGAACTCGGCAACCGACATCGACCAGCTGCGGCGGATCGCCGACCGGCTGGCCGAGGGTCCTGCTCCGATCGTGGCGGCGGCGGCGATGGAACAGGCCGAGGAGCTGTACGCGGCCATCGATCGGTTGGAGGCCGCTGCGGCCGCCCGGGTGCGGGCCGTCGACGCCGCCGGCCAGGCCAGGGCCGAGGGGTACACCTCCACGGTGGCGTGGCTGCGCGAGTCGTGTGCGATGCGGGGATCGCGGGCCGCCGAACGGGTGCTGGTGGCCCGCCAACTACGGCGACTCCCCGAGACCGCGGCCCGGTTCGCAGCCGGGACGATGGGCTACTGCGCGGCGGCTGTGGTGGCCCGGGTGGTGCGCAACCTGGACGAGGCCGACACCGCCAGGGCCGAGCCGATCCTGGTAGACGCCGCCGACGGCGGGGGCCCAGACCAGGCCGCGATCCTCGGCCGGCGCATCCACAACATCCTGCACCCCGACGGCGGCCTCCCCGACTCCGAGAAGCAGTTCGCGCGGCGCTGGTTGAAGATCGACGACCTGCTGGACGGGATGGGCCGTATCGACGCCCTGCTGGACCCAGAGCTGAAAAACCGGCTACGCGCCGCCCTCGACCCGCTCGCGAAGCCGGCCGGGCCCGACGACCCCCGCACGGCCGGGCAACGCAACGCCGACGCGTTGGACGCGCTGCTACGCGGCCGCCAGCACACCCACATGACCGTCGTCGTGGATCTAGGCACCCTCGCCGGCGGGGCGACGCCGGGGATCTTGCCGGACGGGTCGCCGATCCCGGCCGAAGACGCCCGCCGCATCGCGCAGAACGCGGGCCTGTCCCGGGTCATCGTCGGCCCCGACAGCCTGCCGCTGGATGTCGGCCGCGAACACCGACTGGTCACCCCCGCCATCCGCAAGGCGCTGGAGGTCCGCGACCGCGGCTGTGTGGTCGAGGGGTGCACGATGCCGGCGGCCTGGTGCGAGGCCGACCACGTGCAGCCGTGGTTCCTCGGCGGGCAGACCTCGCTGGCCAACACCGCACTGTGCTGCCCCGCCCACAACCGGTTCAAAAACCGCCACCCCGACCGAGTCGAAATCACCCGTCACCCAGGCGGCAAGATCACCTACCGGATCCAACGGACCCACCGGCGTAACACCCGACCCAGCCGCGACGGACCGCACAGGCAGGCCGCCTAGGCGCGGCATCCGGTAGAACTTCCGCGGCAAGGAATAAGGCTCCGCGTCGGTAGCGTCGTTCTCGTCGCGATCATCGCACCGCGCCCAGGGGAGCCCGATGGATACTGCCGTCACCGATCACCTACTGTCGACCACCCGTGCGGTCCGTCGGCGCTTGGATCTCGGCCGACCCGTCGAGCGGGAGGTGATCCTCGACTGCGTGCGTCTTGCGGTCCAGGCGCCGACCGGAAGCAACCGGCAGAACTGGCGCTGGGTAGTGGTCACCGACCCCGACACGAGGGCCCGTCTTGCCGAGCTCTACCGCTCCGGCGGCTCGTCCTATCTACGCAGACAGCTGGAGGCGCATCCGTCCGGGCAGAACGCACGGGTGTTCTCGTCCGCGCAGTACCTGCTCGAGGTGCTGCACCGCGTTCCCGTCCTGGTGATCCCGTGCGTCGAGGGTGGCCCGTCGGCCCCGACCAACCGTGGGGCCGCGCCCTTCTACGGCTCCATCCTGCCGGCGGTCTGGAGCTTCATGCTCGCGCTGCGCTCCCGTGGCCTGGGGTCGGCGTGGACCACGTTCCACCTCGCCCACGAGCGGGAGGCGGCGGAGATCCTGGGTATCCCGGAAGGCATCACCCAGGTAGCCCTCATTCCGGTCGCGTACGCCAAGGGGGACGACTTCAAGCCCGCCCGCCGACGTCCCGTCGAGGAGATCACCTACTGGGACCGTTGGAATGCCACCCCCTGATCGGGAATCGCCGACAAGCCGCCGAGCCTTCCGGCGACCGCCCAGCCTCCCGGCCGGAACGAAGGCCTTCGGTACGCTGAACCAGTGAGAGAGGAGCCAGCCTCCAACACGTTGAGCGGCGGCAGAGAGTCAAAGTCCGCCCGAACGAGGCAGCGCATCTTGGACGCTGCCGCGTTCGTCCTGAGCCGGAAGGGCTATGCGGGGACACGCCTTTCCGACGTGGCCGGCGTGGCCGGTGTTCAAGCTCCTGCGGTGTACTACTACTTCTCCTCCCGCGAGGCCCTGATCGAGGAGGTCATGCGGGTTGGCACCCGCCGAACGCACGACCACGTCGCCGCGACCATTGCGAAACTGCCGGCGGACACGACGCCCATGGACCGCATCTGCGCCGCCGTCGAGGCACACCTTCGAATCGTCCTCGAGATTTCCGACTACGCGACGGCGAGCATTCGCAATGCGGGGCAGTTGCCTGACGAGATCCGCGCCGGGGGGTTGGCCGAGCGGAATAGCTACGCCGACCTGTGGCGGCACCTCATCGCGGAGGCGCGGGCGTCCGGGGAACTTCGTCCGGACATCGATCCCCGGGCGGCGCGAATGCTCATTCTCGGCGCCCTCAACTGGGCACCCGAGTGGTGGAACCCGCGCCAGGGGTCACTGGACAACGTCGTGTACACCGCCCTGGCGATAGTCCGCGAGGGCCTCACCGGCCAGGCCCCTGTTGGTTCCCCGTCGTCGATCAGAGCACGACTCCCGGCGGCGACGGGCGTCCGAGCAGGCCGACCGTTATCCAGGACGACGGCGGCCTCCGACACCTGACCCGCCGCGTCGGCCGTTACTTGACCCTCGTGTAGATCAGGTCGAGGTCATGCTCCCAGCTCGATCCGTCCGGCGACTTCTCCCATGCGCCCCTGATCGAGCTGCCATCGTCGCTGAGCGTCCCCGAGAAGCGCTGCCAGAAGCCCGGCGCCTCTCTCCACAGCTTCCAGGCGCCCTTGTCGAAGCTCATCTGGTACACCCGTGAGACGCCGCGCGAATCGTAGTGGAGGGCGGTGTAGGTCTCGGACGAGTCGTCGCGGCTGATGATCCAGGTGGCGGTCGGCGCGGGATCGGGAGCTTCCGCGTGGAAGCGGAGATACGCGCCACCTTCGAGCCACTCGAAGGTCGCCCGCCCCCGCTGCCCTGGAAACTGCGGGACCTCGACCTCCCACTCTCCTATCAGAGCCGCGAGCTGCTTCAGCGTCGGATTCGGCGGTAGTCGCGACATCGCTGGTCCTCCAACTTCTGCATCGCTGCCCTGAAGATAGGGCCGCGCCCCCTGCGTGGTCTCGGCGTCAGGTCCGCAGGCGCACACACCATGGGTGTAGCGGTCCGTAGGTTAGCCGAAGCGCGTTGTGCAGCCACTGCCGCTGCGGCCCCGTGAGTATTGGCAGGACAGCGGAAAAGTCGGTCTCGTGTTTGGGTTGGGGTGCCTTGGCGTTGTAGAACAGCTGGATCTCGGGGGCGAGATAGGGGATGCCATCGGTGGTGATGCGTCCGAGGCTGGTGATTGGGCGGCGGATGCGCGGGTCGCGCCGTGACACCCAATCGTCTGCCGATGACTCGTCGAGCATGATCTGAATCCGCCAGGGTTGTCCTGGCCCGGGGCGGCACCAGATGTGATGGACGCCGGCCTCGAGCCGTTCGCCTGGCCGCCAGGGACGCAGGCTGCCCGGTGGTGCGGCGGCGTGCCATTGCCAGTCCGGCAGGGCCTGTTGAACGGTCAGTTGGTCGCGCCGCAATACTTGGACGTCGATGTCGGTGTGCTCGCGCACCGTCCGCCCGACCGCGAGTTGGATCGCGTACCCGCCAGCGATCCACCACGGTGCCTGGCACCCGGCGAAGATTGCTGCCACCTCGGGCGGGCTCGCCGGCTCCCACGGGCCCACGGGGTGAGGGTGCGCGCCATGTCCCCATTTTCGCGTGGTGAGCAGGGACACGTCTGCGGAGTAGGTCGAGGCCAGCGCGGCCGTCGATGAGTTCTGCGTCGCCAGACAGTCGAACAGATTGCAGGCAACTGCCCGCGCCACCAGCCAGGGGTCGTTATTGGAGACGTCATGGGAAAAGTGATCGCGGACATGTCGATGTCATTGGATGGATTCGCCGCCAGGCCGAACGTAAGTATCGACAATCCCATGGGCGATGAGGGTGATCGGCTCCACAAGTGGATGTCCGACCCGTCGAGCTGGCCCGAGCAACAGGGTCGCACCCCGGCCAGAACAACACCGACGACAAGGGCTTTTACCCGACGTTCGTTCATGCTGGGGCCGTCGTGATGGGCAGACGCGTGTTCGACGTCGGAGAGAAGCCGTGGGGAGATAATCCTCCGTTCCACGCGCCGGTATTCGTCGTCACCCACCGCGCGAAAGATCCGCTGGTCAAGGAGGGAGGAACTACCTACAACTTCGTCACCGGCGGCATCGAAATCGCCCTGGAGCAAGCGAGAGCAGCCGCGGGCGACAAGGACGTCATGCTGGGTGGCGGCGCGGACATCGTTCAACAGTTCATCAGGGCCGGGCTGCTTGACGAGCTACAGATTCACCTCGTGCACGTGCTGCTCGGCAACGGAACCCGATTGTTCGACAAGATGGGTCCCGGGCACATCCGGCTGGAAAGCACGAAGGTGATCGACTCCGCCGGTGCCACCCATCTGAGATTCCGTGTCGGCGGCTACGCCGTCTGATCCCCGGGGAGCCGGTTCCGCTCGACGAGCTGTCGCGCGATCACGTTCCGCTGGATCTCGTTAGTGCCCTCACCCAGGATCATGAGGGGCGCGTCCCGGAAGTAGCGCTCGACCTCGAACTCGGTGGAGTAGCCGTTCCCACCGTGGATTCGGAGGGCGTCGAGGGCGATCTGCATCGCGGCCTCCGAGGCGAACAGCTTCGCCATGCCCGCCTCCAGGTCGGACCGACGCCCCTCGTCCACCCTGGTCGCCGCGTCGAACGTGAGCAGCCGAGCGGCCCGTAGCTTGATCGCCATGTCGGCGAGGTAGTTGCCGACCGACTGATGCCGCCAGATGGGAACGCCGAAGGCATGCCGTTCCTGGGCGTAGCGGAGGGCGTCCCCAAGGGCCGCGGCCGCCACGCCGAGGGCTCGCGCGGCGACCTGAATGCGACCGACCTCGAGTCCCCGCATCATCTGGGCGAATCCTTCGCCCTCGGCGCCACCCAGAGCGGCCTCCGCCGGGACCTCGACGTCCTCGAACACGACCTCGCAGGACTCCACGCCCCGGTACCCGAGCTTGGACAGATCGCGGGAAACCGTGTAGCCATGTGCGGCTTCCACCAGCAACAGGCTTATGCCCGTATGACGCGGCGAGGCGGAAGGATCGGTCTTGCACAGCAGGGCCATCAGGCCCGCCCGGCGCGCGTTGGTGATCCACATCTTCGACCCGTTGATCACGTACGAGTCGCCCGCGCGTTTCGCGGTCGTCCGCATCGACTGCAGGTCAGAACCGCCACCGGGCTCGGTCAGCGCCATGGCGGCGCGCAGCTCCCCCGTCGCCATCCGGGGCAGGAAGCGTTCCTTTTGATCCCGCGTGCCGAACTCGCGAAGGATGTAGGCGATCACCGAGTGACCCCCCATGGCCCCGGCGAGGCTCATCCATCCCCGCGCCAGCTGCTCGGTCACCGCCGCGAAACACGCCATCGACGTGTCCACGCCGCCGTACTCCGTTGGCACGAGAAGCCCGAAGACCCCCATGTCTTTCATCTGCTCGATAAGGGCATCAGGGTAGGCGTCGGCGTGCTCCAACTCACGCACCGCCGGCCGCACCTCCTTGTCGACGAAGGTCTCGACGACGTCCACGATCGCCTGCTCATCGGCGTTGAGAGCAAACACCTAACCGTCCTGGAATGGCGTGGGCTGGTCCGTTCGACCGATCGGTCTTGAATATAGATTAGAATAGATAGCCGAGCTATGTGCGCGAACTCGGTCACGAGCCCGCGCCGGATCCTCGCTCCGGAGCCGCCGCCCTGGCATGGTGAGTCCGAAAGGGCCCATGGGCGAAGAAAGTTCGTTAGTCCACGAAGGAGACCGGCGCGGCATGCAGCCGATCGAGGAGGAGCCACCCGAGGATCAACCCCTGCGCGAGCGCGTCTATCGACGGCTGTCCGAGATGATCATCCAGGGAGAGATCAAGCCGGGTGAACCGCTGCGGGAGGCTCGCCTCGCCGAGGTACTCGGCACCAGCCGGGTGCCGGTCCGGGAGGCCCTGCAGCGCCTCGAGGAAGACGGGTGGGTCGACCGGCGGAGGCGGTACGGCGCCCGGCTCAAGGTGCCCAGCAGGGCGGACATCGACGAGGTGTTCGACCTGCGTCGGCTCCTCGAGGTCGAGGCGGTGAGGCTGGCCGTACGGCGCGCGTCGCTGGAGGACGTGGACCGGCTGCGCGCGATCGCCAGGGAAGGGCGGGCGGCCACCCGCCGGGGCGATCAGAACCAGGTCATCGAGGCCAACGCGAGGTTCCACTCCGCCATCGCGGAACTGTCCCGCAACCGGCTCCTGGCGCAGACGCTCGCCGGTCTCGACCGGCGTGTTCGGTGGCTGTACGGCTTCGTGAGGCTCGCCCGGATGGTCGAACACGACGAGATCCTCGCCGCGCTGGAGGACAGGGACGCCCGGCGCGCGGCGGCCGCCGTGCGCGACCACGTCGAGCAGACCCGCCGGCTTTTCCAGGAGAACTGGACGGCGCCCCGGGATCGCTGAGGCAAGTTCTTGTATACGAGATCTGTACACTGAATACTAGATCCATTGGACGCGCTGGTCCCGTACGGGCAGGTGAGACGCCATGGGCGACGCGGCCGCGACGGCACCCTGGTTCGGCCGGGCCGTGGGTCGCAAGGAGGACGTGCCGCTGGTCACCGGGCACGGCCGCTACGTCGCCGACATCCGGCTCCCCGGCACCCTGGATGTGGCCTTCGTGCGCTCCCCCGTCGCCCACGCGTCCATCCGCGCCATCGACACCTCGGCCGCGTGGCGGTCGCCCGGCGTCGTCGCGGTGGTGACCGCGGACACGATCAACGACGCGGTGGCCCCCTTCACCCGGTTCGTCGACCAGGAGCGCACCCCGCCCGACCTGGAGGCGGCGGTCCGCCCGGAGATCCTCCCGTGCCCGATCGAGGTGCTCGCCGGGGACCGGGTGCGCTACGTCGGCGAGGCGGTCGCCGCCGTGGTGGCCGACACGCGCTACTGCGCCGAGGACGCGGCCGAGCTGGTCGACGTCGACTACGAGGAGCTGCCGGTCGTCACCGACCCGGAGGCCGCGCGGCGGCCCGACGCGCCGTCGATCCACGACAGCGTTCCGGGCAACGTCCAGGCCCGGTTCGAGGTCGAGGTCGGCGACGTCGCCGGGGCGTTCGCCGCCGCGGCGCACACGCTGCGGCTCAGGTTCCGTACCCAGCGGCTGTCCGGCTCCCCGATGGAGACGAGGGGTGTCCTCGCGTCCTACAGCGACGTCACCGACGAGCTCTGCGTGTGGAGCTCCACGCAGGTGCCGTACATGGTCCGCACCCGGATCGCCGAGCAGCTCGGGCTGGCGGAGCATGAGGTACGGGTCGTCGCGCCGCACGTGGGCGGCGGCTTCGGCCCGAAGGTTCAGGTCTATCCCGAGGAGGTGCTGGTCGCGCACCTCGCGCGGGTGCTGTGCCGCCCGGTGCGGTGGATCGAGGACCGCCGCGAGCACCTGCTGAGCACCGCGCACGCCCGCGACCAGGTACACGACCTGGAGGTGGCGTTCGGCGACGACGGTGTCATCGCCGCGATCAAGGACAGGTTCCTGCTCGACTGCGGTGCCTACAACCCGTTCTCCATCACCTGCGCGTACAACACGGCTGCCCATTTCCGGGGCGTGTACCGCGTGCCGGGGTTCTCGATCAGCGGTGAGTGCGTGCTCACGAACAAGACGTTCAACGTGCCGTACCGCGGCGCGGGCCGGCCCGAGGCAGCGTTCGCCATGGACCGCGTGATCAACACGGTGGCCAGCCACCTCGGCCTGGACCCGGCCGAGGTGATCCGCCGCAACCTCATCCCCCCGGCCGAGATGCCGTGCCCGCGCGGCATGCCCTACCGCGACGGGCACGAGATCGTGTACGACGCTGGCGACTTCCCCGCCGGGTTCGACCGGCTTCTGGAACTCGTCGACTACCCCGGGCATCGACGGGAGCAGCGGTCCCTGCGCGAGCGGGGGGTGTGGCGCGGCATCGGCTTCGGGACGTACGTCGAGGGGACGGGGATCGGGCCCTTCGAGAGCGCCGTGGTAAGGCTCGACTCCCGGGGGCGGCTCGTCGTACACGCCGGCTGCGCGCCGCACGGGCAGAGCCATGACACGACGATCTCCCAGGTGGTAGCGGACGAGTTCGGGGTTCGCCCCGGGGACATCGTGTTCCGCGCGGGCGACACCTCGCTCGTGCCGTACGGGTCCGGGACCTTCGCCTCCCGCACCGCGGTAACGGCGGGCTCGGCGGCTCTCACCTCCGCGCGCCGGCTCAAGGCCCGCATCACCCGGATCGCTGGCGAGCTGCTGGAGATCTCCCCGGACGACCTCGAGGTGGCTGACGGCTACGTCCGGGTACGAGGCGCTCCCGAGCAGCGGGTCGGCTTCCGTGACATCTTCGTGGCCGCCTCGCCTGGCCCCGCGGCATGCCTGCCCGCCGATGCCGAGCCCGGGGCCTCGGACTCGTACTACTTCGTGCCGCCGACGGTCACCTGGGCCTTCGGTGTCGTCGCAGCGGTCGTGGACGTCGACGTGGAGACCGGCATGGTCATACCGCGAAAACTCGCGATCATCCACGACTGCGGCCGGCTCATCAACCCCGTCGTTGTGGAGGGACAGATCCACGGCGGCCTGGCCCAGGGCCTCGGCGCGGCGCTGTACGAGTCCATCGTGCACGACGACCAAGGGCAGCCGCTCACCACGACGTTGATGGACTACCTGCTGCCCACGGCCGCCGAGGTCCCGGAGTTCGTCGGGGTCCACCTGGAGACGTCGTCGGAGCGCAACCCGCTGGGCGTCAAGGGCGTCGGCGAGGCCGGCGCGATAGCGCCGCCCGGCGCCATCGCCAACGCCGTGGCCGACGCGCTGTCACCGCTGCGGGTCGAACTCGACGAGCTCCCGCTGTCGCCCCCCGCCGTGCTCGCCGCGGTCCAGGCGGCCCGCGACCGGGCGCAACCACCGGATTCGAAGGAGGAATGAGGTGTCCCGCGCTTTCCACGAGGCCCCGGACGATGTGAAGGGGCTGACCATCGAGCAGATCGCCGACACCTACGTCGGCAGGTTCCGCGACAAGGTAGCGGACTGGGATGCGTTCGCCGACGCCCGCGTCGAGGGATACCGGCGCGCCCAGCATCGCTTCATAGGAGCCGGCGGGTCCGGCAAGACCGACGACCCGTCGATCATCCCGGCCCGCGCCTTCACACTGAGCGTGATGTACGTACCGCCCGGCCAGGGCAACGCGGCACATACCCACGAGGTCGAGGAGGTCTTCTTCGTCCTCCAGGGCTACCTCACCGTCTTCTTCGAAGACGAGGACGGCAACCGGCTCGACCGCAGGCTCGGCCCGTGGGAGTGCGCGGCCTGCCCGCCGGGGGTCATTCACGGCTACATCAACGAGAGCCTGGAGCCGGTGTACTTCCAGGTGATGCTCGGCCGCGGCAATCCCGAGCTGATGGGCTATGCCGATCCGCGGCTTCGTGCCGAGCGCGACGCCCACCTCCGGTTCAGCTGAGCAGCTCCGGCAGCCAGGTGGCGATCCCCGGCACCCAGAGCATGGTCACCAGGACGGCGGCCTCCAGGGCGACGTAGGGCAGGACACCACGGATGATCTGGCCGAGCTCCAGCTCCGGCACTACCGACTTCATCGCGTAGAGGTTGAGTCCCACCGGCGGTGTGACGACCGCGATCTCCAGGTTCACCACCAGCAGAACACCAAACCAGAGCGGGTCGAAGCCGAGGCCCTCGATCGCGGGCACCAGGATCGGCGTCACCACCAACAGCAGCGACCCGGCGTCCACCAGACAGCCCAGGACGATCAGCGACAGCATGATGCCGATCATGATGAGGTACCGGGACACGTCGAGCTCGACGAGGAACGCCGCCACGCCGTCCGGAATCCGCGCGACCACGAGGAACTTGCTGAACACGAACGCCGCGGAGACGATCACCAGAACCGCGACGCTCACCCGGGTCGTCTCCGACAGGATCCTGACGATGGTGTCGCGGTTCAGCGCCCGATAGATCACGCCGGCGATCACGAATGCGCCGGCCGCTCCCAGCGCGGCCGACTCCGTAGGCGTCGCCACACCCGTGTAGATCGAGCCCAGCACGAGGATGATCAGGAGGAGGGCCGGAATGACCTTCACGAGCGACCTGGCCCGGTCTCCCCAGGAGAAGCTGTCCTCCGAACGCGGCGCCAGGGAGGGCCTGAGTACGGCGCGCACCACGACGTACGTCAGCATCACCGTCGCCAGCAGCAGGCCGGGCAGGATTCCGCCGGCGAAGAGGTCGGCGACGCTTTCTCCGGTAATGGACGAGTAGAGGATGAACATCAGGCTGGGCGGGATCAGCATCGCGAGCGCGCCGGATGCCACGACCGCTCCGCTGGCGAAGGCCGGCTCGTAGCCCCTGGTGAGCATGGCCGGCACCGCCATCCGGCCGATGACGGCGACGCTGGACAGGCTCACTCCCGATATCGCTCCGAAGAAGGTCGAGGCGCCGACGCCGGCTCCGGCAAGTCCCGCCGGCACCCGGTTCAACCACTTGTGGGCGGTTTCGAACAGCGTCGCGCCCAGCCCGGCGACCGCGAGCACCTCACCCAACAGGATGAAGAGGGGTACCGCCACGAGCGCGAAGTCCTGCAACTGGGCGGCCAACGCCAAGGGCGCCAGTTCCAGTCCGGTCACTCCCTGCAGCAGGAACAAGCCGAGCATGCCGGTCAGGCCGAGGGATAGGAAAAGCGGGACGCGAAGGGTGATCAGCGCCAGCAGGACGACGAGGACGACGACCGTGGTGATGTCGGGAGAAACGCTCATCCCGCGCTGACCTCCTCGGACTTCTCTGACCTACCGGAACCACCGGCGTCGGGCCCGCCGCGGTGTTCCTCGGAGCGCGAGCGAGGCGGCAGAACGGCGATGAGGAGCAGCACTGCCGCGCTCAGCGGAATCAGCGCGTAGATGATCCAGACCGGTATCAGGACGATTCCGGAGGTCAACATCCCGGCGCCGAATACCTCGCGGGTGCTGTTGATTCCCAGAACCACCAGCAGAAGGGCGAACACCACGGCCGCGAGCCGGACGACGACCGAGGAGACACGGCGCCACGCATCTGACATCCGGTTGTGGGCGAGATCCATGGCGATGTGCTGATTTCGCGCGTACAGGTCGGGCAGCGCCAGAAACGTCAGCGCGACCAGGGCGATGGCGTTCGCCTCGAGCACCCACGTGGTCGGACGGCCAAATGCGTAGCGGGCGAGGACGTCGTAGACGATCGTGCACATCATCAGCGCGATGACAACCGACGACACCACCCGACAGACCAGCGCCAACGCCAGGACCCCCCGACGCAGACGGTGCATAAGAATCGCTAGTCCTTCCTCTTGGGTACTCGGGCGACGTAACGCGGGGCCACGACGCTCCCGCCTAGCCGATCAGCCCCTGGACCAGACGCAGTGCCTTTTCCGCTTGCTCGGGGTCGCCGACGCTCGTCCGCCACTCGTCGTGTACCGGCTCGACGGCCGCGCGGAACGGCCGCATCTCGGACTCGCCGAGCGTAATGATCTCTATGCCGCCCTTCTCAATCTCCGGGAAGTACTGCTCCCGGTGAACCTTGAGCAGATGTGCGGTTCCCGCCTTGTGGTACGCGTCGGAGGCCTGCAGCAGGGACGACCGGATGGGCTCGGAGAGCTGCTCCCACCAGTCGGCGCGCACGAAGATCGCGAGCGCGTAATGGCCAAACGGCGCCAGGGTTCCGTACCTGAGGACCTCTTGGAGGCTGCGGCCCACGATCGTGCCCGGATAGGACATCAACCCGTCGATAATGCCGCGCTCAAGCGCCTCGAACACCTCGGCGGAGCTCATGCTGGTCGGCGCCGCGCCAAAGGCCTGCACCGTGAGCGCCTCGATGTGCCCGGCCACCCGTATGCGCAACCCGCGGAGATCCTCCGGCGTGCGTACCGGGCGGTCAGTGGTCCAGATTGCCTGGAAGGCGGATGGCAGGGTGCCGAGCAGGCGCAGGCCGTACGAGGCCAGTTGGTCGTTGACCATCTCATAGAGTTCGCTGCCCGCGTCCATGACGTCCTGCAGATGCTGCACGCTGTTCGTGGCGAAGGGCAGTTCCATCGCGCTCAGCAACGGATAGGACGAGGAAACGTACGAGCTGGTGGTAAAGATCAGGTCGGCGTTGTCCTGTGCGAGCCCGAGCATCAGCTGCTCTGCGGAGAGGAGGGTCTCGGCCGGGTACCAGTCGAAGCGCACCTGCCCACCCGACCTCTTGGTGGCGGTCTCCATGAACAGGTTCATGGGCTCGAAGAGGTCCACGTACGTGTCCGGAAGGTAGGTGGCGGCAGTGATCGTGGATCCGCCTCCGGCGTTGCCGCCCCCTCCGCAGCCGGCGACCAGGGCCAGTCCCGTCAAGCCCGTCAGGGCCGCCAGTGCCTCTCTGCGGCTACAGTCGACGCGCCCGCCATGCATGTGAACCATCCTCACCGCCGTTCCGGACAGTGGAACGCTGTCTCGAATGGCGGCCATTTTCGAGGCGCCGCTCGGGCTTGTCAAGGTCGCGGATCACTCGCTGCGGAGCAGCCGTCCGATCTCCTTCCCGGCTTCCAGGCCGAGCGCGCCGTACCTGGGTACCTGGTCCTCCCGGTAGCGCACCACCGGTATGGAGATGGCCAGCGCGCCGACGGGCTGCCCGGTGGGGCTCAGTATCGCTGCCCCGACGGCGCCGACGTGCGGCCTCCATTCGCACACGTTGATGGCGTAACCACGCTCCCGCGTGGCCTCGATCTCCCGATACAGCGCCGCGGGGTCGACGATGGTGTGCTCGGTGTACCTCGGCAGACCGAGGTCGATGATCTGCTGGACCTGTGCGTTCGGAAGGTGCGCGAGGACCGCCCGTCCGCTCGCCGTCGCGTGCATCGGAACGCGGGTGCCCAGCCGTACGAACGTGCGAACCGGCTGCGTGCTGTCCAGCCGGTCGATGACGACCAGCGCGTTGCCGTCACGCACCGCCAGGTGCACGGTCTCGTCGGTCTCGTCCCTGACTCGTCCCATGACCGGCAGGGCCGCCTCCCGCAGGCCCAGCTCGGTCGAGGCGGTCAGGCCGACGCTGAGCGCCTTCGCCGTGAGCGCCCAGCGCGTCGTCTCCTGTCCGACCTGATGCAGCCATCCGGCCTGTTGCAGGGTGAGCAGGAAGCGCTGCGCGGAACTCTTGGGTATCCCGGTCGCCTTGGCGAGCTCGGAGACGCCCACCGGCTGGCGGGCGGCCACCTCCTCCAGGATCCGCAGGGTGTTCAGGGCACCCCGGACGCTTGCGCCGGTATCGGCGTTGCTGGGAGCCATCGTGTCCACCATCCCCCAACCCTGACGGGACCCACCGGTAGCGCCACCTCGCTACGTATCGTACGTTGGCACGATGTCTTGAACAGCGGAACATTGCCCGCGACTACCTTTCGCCGGAGGTGCACGTGGCCGCTCAGCCGAGCAACACGCGTACGAGCGGCATCGGCACGAGGGGGGCCAGGCTGCGAACGCTGCTCTTCGTCCCCGGGGACCGCCCGGATCGGATCGCCAAGGCGTACGCGAGCGGCGCCGACGGTGTCGCCGTCGATCTCGAGGACGCCGTCGCGTCCTCGGCGAAGGCCAAGGCACGGGAGCTGACCGCCGCGTCGGTGCGCGAGCACGGGGAACGTCGATGCATCGCCACGGTACGCATCAACGCGCTGGATACCGGCCTCGCCCAGGACGACCTCGACGCCCTCGCGCCGGCCCTGCCCGAGCTGGACGCCGTGCTGCTGCCGAAGGCGTCGCCGGATCACGTCCGGGACCTCGGCGAGCGGCTGGGAAGTCTGGAAGAGGCCGCCGGCGTCGAACCCGGACGCCTTGCGATCCTCCCGATCATCGAGACCGCGGCGGGCGTGCTCTCCGCCGCGGCGGTGGCGGCGGCGGCGAACGAGCGCGTACACACCCTCCTGTTCGGTCCCGCGGATCTGGCCGACGAACTGGGCCTCACCCTCACGGTCGAGGGCACCGAGCTGCTGCACGCCCGCTCCCAGGTGGTGCTCGCGGCCGCCGCCGCGGGACGGGCCGGCCCGCTGGACGGACCGCATTTCGCCCTCGACGACTCGGACGGCCTGTCCCGGTCGGCCGCCCTCGCCCGCCGGCTGGGCTTCGCCGGGAAGACAGTCCTCCATCCCCGGCAGCTGGAGGCGGTGCATGCCGCGTTCGCGCCGACCGCCTCCGACCTGGCCTGGGCGCGCGAGGTCGACCAGGCGTTTCGCGAGGCCGAGGCGGCGGGCATGTCGTCGATCCGGATAGCGGACGGCTCCTTCGTCGACTATCCGATCGCCCGCCGGGCGCGCGCACTGCTGGCCGAGGCCGGTGCCCAGGAGTCCGGCGACAGGGGTGCGCATGGGTGAGCTGCCGCTGAGCGGAGTCGTGGTCATCTCCCTCGAACAGGCCCTTGCCGCCCCGTTCGCGACCCGCCAGCTGGCCGACCTCGGCGCCCGCGTGATCAAGGTGGAACGTCGCGGCGGCGGGGACTTCGCACGCGGCTACGACGAGACCGTCCGGGGCCTCTCCAGCGCGTTCGCCTGGCTCAACCGTTCCAAGGAGTCCATCACCCTGGACCTCAAACACCCGGGTGGGCGCGACGTCCTGCGGAGGCTGCTCGCCAACGCTGACGTCTTCGTGCAGAACCTCGCACCCGGCGCGACCCGGCGGCTCGGCCTGGGCGCCGAGGACCTGGCCTCGGTCAATCCCCGGCTCATCGTCTGCGACATCTCGGGTTACGGGTCAACGGGGCCGTACCGCGACAAGAAGGCGTACGACCTGCTCATCCAGGGCGAGGCGGGCGTCATATCCATCACCGGAAGCGAGGAGGCGCCGGCGAAGGTCGGCATCTCGGTCGCCGACATCGCCGGAGGGATGTACGCCTACTCCGGGATCCTCTCCGCGCTGCTGCACCGGGAACGTACCGGTGAGGCCCGCCCGGTCGAGGTGTCGCTCTTCGAGTCGCTGGCGGAGTGGATGGGCTACCCCCTCTACTACGCGACCTCCGGCCGGGGGCCGGGGCGCATGGGGACGTCCCACCCGACCATCGCCCCGTACGGCACGTTCGACACCCGTGACGGCACGCTCCTGCTGGCGGTGCAGAACCAGCGCGAATGGGTACGGCTGTGCGCCGAGGTCCTCGGCGACCCCGGACTCGCCGAGGACGAGCGGTTCAGCTCGAACAGCCGGCGGGTGGCGAACCGCGATGCGCTGGAGTCCATCCTCCAGCGGCGTTTCCGCGAGCTCGACCGCGCGGCGGCCGTACGGCTGCTCGAGGACGCGAAGATCGCGTACGCGCGGGTCAACGACGTCGACGGTCTCGCCGTGCACGAACAGCTCGCGGCGCGCGACCGTTGGTGCGAGGTCGAGTCCCCGGTGGGACGGCTCCGCGCCCTGCTGCCGCCCGGCGTACCCGCCGGACTTCGGCCGCGCATGGACCCGATACCCGAGCTCGGCGAGCACACCGACGCCGTGCTGGGTTGGCTCGGCTACGGCCATGACGACATCGACCGGATGCGAGCAAGTGAACTCATCTGAGCACGGAATGGGGAAATCTCGTGACGAAACGCAGTGGCTGGCAAGGGCGGTACTTCGAGGACTTCGTGGTCGGCGACGTCTACGAACACCCGTTGGGGCGCACCGTCACGACTACCGACAACATCTGGTTCACCCTGCTGACCCAGAACACCGCGCCGCTCCACTTCGACCACGAGTACGCGGCGCAGACCGCCTTCGGGAAGCCCTTGGTGAACTCGGCCTTCACCCTTTCGCTGGTGTCCGGCCAAAGCGTCACCGACGTATCGCAAAACGTGTTCGCCAACCTCGGCTGGAACGACATAGTGCTGCCGAACCCGGTCTTCGAGGGCGACACGATCCGCTCGGCGTCCGAGGTGCTCGCGATCCGTGAGTCCGGCTCGCGGCCGGAGGTGGGCATCGTCACCGTCAAGACGACGGGCTACAAACAGACCGGCGAGGTCGTGATCAGTTTCACCCGCACCCTCATGGTCTACAAGCGCGACAGCGCGCCGAGGCGGCAGGCGGCTGGCTCGTCGTCTTGACCGGTGGGGTCGCTCTGAAGGGATAGATGATGACCGTCCGATTCGGAATCACCCTGACCAACCAGCATCCCCTCGGCAGCGACCAGGTCGCCGGCCTGGAGGCGCAGCTCCGCCTGCTGCATGCGGTCCGCGACCACGGGTGGGACTCGGTGTTCGCCGCCCAACACCATTTGAGTACGTCGTTCACGCACATCCAGCCGCTCCCGTACCTGGCCAGGCTGGCGGCGGACGCGGGCGACATGAACGTCGGCATCGGCATCCATCTTCTGGCGCTGCACAATCCCGTCGAGACCGCGGAGAGCTACGCCTCCCTCGACGCGGCATGCGGGGGACGGCTCATCTTCGGCGTCGGCCTCGGCTACCGGCAGGTGGAGTACGACGCCTTCGGAGTGCCGGCCGGGGAAAAGGTGCGCCGGTTCGAGGAGAACCTCCGCATAGTCACCGCCCTCTGGAGCGGCGAGCCGGTGCACGCGGACCTTCCGTGGTGCCGGTTGGATGGCGTGCGTTCGACCTTCCTGCCGACGCAACGACCGCGGCCGCCCATCTGGATGGCCGCGAACAGCGACAACGCCGTCCGCCGCGCCGCCAGGACCGCGGACACCTGGCTGATCAATCCGCACGCCACCATCGAGACCATTCAGCGCCAGCTGAAGCTCTTCGACGCCGAGCGCGAGGCCGCCGGCCGCGGGCCGGTCACCGAGCTGCCGGCGGCGAGGGAGATCTACTGCGCGCCGACCAGGGAGCGCGCGCTCGAGCTCGCCATGCCCTATTTGGCCAACAAGTACCAGGTGTACGCGGAGTGGGGCCAGGACACCGTGATGCCGGACCGGGAGTCGTTCCGCGTACCGTACGAGGAGCTGGAGAAGGGGCGCTTCATCGTGGGCTCCCCCGACGACTGCCTAGAGCAGCTGCTGCCGTGGCGGGACAAGCTCGGCGTGAACCATTTCGTGTTCCGGACGGACTGGGCCGGCATGCCGGTCGACGACGCGATCCGGTCGGTGGATCTGCTGTCCCGCGAGGTGTTGCCGGTGCTGCGGGAAAGCCCCAGCTAGCCCCAAGGCCGTGTAGTTAAAGAATCGGATGCGGCCGTCAAGCCGGCTGAGACAGGCAACGGAGTCCCTGCTAGAACTGCGTCGACCAAGATCGCTGTCTGGCGAGGGACTCCGTTGGGCATCCAGTCTGTCATT
>WHSR01000092.1 GCA_009379995.1 Streptosporangiales bacterium | reverse complement strand
CGCCTGGGCAGTCTTCCGACGACGCGTCCAGCCTTCCAGCGCCTGCCGCTCCTCCACCGACAGCTCTACCGGCGCAAGCTTCGGACTCGGCATCACCCAACAGTAACAGCTAAAGATGAATTAATGACTCAGAACACTAGATACACGCCGTCACAACAGCCAACGGCACGTTCCCGCACGTCAACCCGCGAACTCGCGGACTATCCCACTACATCAGCTGCGGAACCCCGGTGGAGGGGCCGGAGCGATGGACCGGCCGTCTCCGGGAGTCCCTCCGCGAGGAGGCGGAGCGGCTGGCACGCCACCGCGGATGCGTGCTCGGCACACTCGACGGTTAGCGAGAGGTGGAGAACATCGCCCACACGACCTTCCCGAAGCGGTCGACCGGCGCCCATCCCCAGGCGTCGCTGAGCGAGGCGACGACGTGCAACCCCCGGCCGGCCTCCGCCACGTCGTCGGGCACCCTCGGCGCCGGGACGTGATTGCTGGGGTCGGCGACCGCGCACAGAAAGCGTGGCCCCCGGAGCAGCAGCCCCAGCCGGATCGGCCGGTTCTGGGCGAACCCGGGTGTGCAGGGCGCCGCGTGCCGGAGGGCGTTGGTCACCAGCTCGGACACCGCAACCGCCGCATCGTCGAGGAGTTCCTCCAGGGACCAACCCAGCAACGTCGCCCGGGTGAAGTCGCGCGCGGCCTTGGCCGACCCTGGTTCGGGGGGCAGTGCGCACACCGCGACCGGCGGAGCACACATGCCCTTGTCAGTCGAAGTTCCGATCGCCCGCAGAGCCGGATACATCCATCGTTCCCAGTCCCAGCCCGCGCCGTCCTCCGTTGCGCCGGTCACCGACCGTGCTGGGTGTGGTGTCATCGGATCCCCTGCGGTTCCCTCGATGAGGCGGGATGACTGTGGCTCGCGCGTTATCCTGCCCGGCATTCCCTTGCTGTTGCAAGTACATCTGTAAATAACTCCTGCACGTGCATTGGCCCTGTGCACGGCGAAGTCGCCGAAGGTGCGCAGACCCCCCGAAACGGGCATGAGCTGTACGGCGCCGGCCGAGGGTGGGACACTGGATGGCATCCTTGTTTGCTCCGAGGAGTGGGGAATGATCAGCAGCCAGTCGGTCCACGACTCGCCGGTGGGAAGCGTCCTGGATATTCAGCCACGGGGCGGCCCGACCGCGCTGCGCATCCTGCTGGGCGCTCAGCTACGTCGCCTGCGGGAGGTGCAAGGCATCACCCGGGAGGCCGCCGGGGAGGAGATCCGGGCCTCCCACGCCAAGATCGGCCGCTTGGAGCTGGGCCGGGTCGGCTTCAAGGAGCGCGACGTGGCCGACCTCCTCACCCTGTACGGCGTCCACGACCCACAGGAGCGGGAGGCCTTCTTCTCCCTCGCCCAGCAGGCCAACGCCCCGGGCTGGTGGCACAAGTACAACGACATCCTGCCGAGCTGGTTCGAGATCTACGTCGGGTTGGAGGAGGCCGCCTCGGTCATCCGTACCTACGAGGTCCAGTTCATCCCGGGCCTGCTGCAGACCGAGGACTACGCCCGCGCCGTCACGCTGCTGGGCTATCCGGACGCGCCGCCCGACGAGATCGAGCGCCGGGTTCACCTCCGGATGAGGCGACAGGAGCTCGTCACCAGCCCGCGCGCGCCCTCGCTGTGGGCGGTGGTGGACGAGGCGGTGTTGCGGCGGCCGCTCGGCGGGCGGCAGGTGATGCGCGCGCAGCTCCGACACCTCCTCGACGTTCTGGAGATGCCGCATGTCTCGCTGCAGATGGTGCCGTTCCGTCTCGGCGGTCACGCCGCGGCCGGCGGGCAGTTCACCATCCTGCGGTTTCCCGAACCCGACCTGCCGGACATCGTCTACCTCGAGCAACTCACCAGTGCCCTCTACCTCGACAAGACAGAGGACACCGACCATTACAAGAAGGTCATAGACCGGCTGTGCGTCGAGGCCGAATCCTGCGTAACAACCAAGAAGGTCCTCAATAAGATCATCAAGGACCTTTAGACCCTGGCGTCGTCAGGACGGCTTCTTGCCGACGCCGCCGACAAGCTTGATGTGAACGTCCGGCCCGTCGTGCTCGGGACGCCATTCCCGGATGTCCACCAGCCCGGGCTCGACCAAATCGAAGCCGCCGAAAAGGCGGCGAACCTCGTCGTCGGTCCGGAACTCGACAACCGCGAATCCGGTCTCCTTGCTATCATATGGGTCTTGGCTATCGCGTCCGCGTCGCTGGCCGCGGAAAGGTGTGTGAGATCCCCAAATAGCTTCCCGGCGCCATCCGCTCGGCAAACCGCCCGGCGATCCCGACCGGGTCGTAGGAGTCTTCGACGACATCGAGCACGCTGAAGAACGTCACGCCCACCGGTTCGTCGAAGTTGATCAGCGCCTTCAGATCGGGATGGTCGAGTATCACCCCGGGCTCGCGGACGTCGGCCAGGATCGTGATCAGCCCGGGTTCCACCGACCGCAGCGCCCCGCTGTGCGCAACGACGACCGGGTCATGGTCGACGTAAACGACCCGCGCGGACGGCTCGACGGAGCGGACGGCCTCGTGCACGCTGGGCGGCGTCGTCGGGATGCCGCTTCCGAGATCGATGAACTGCTTGACCCCTTGCTCCGCGATGAACCTCGCCGCGCGCTTCCCGAACTCCCGATTGATTCGTCCCGTCAACGGTGCTTCCGGAGCAACGGTACGAAGCATCTCTACGACCTTGCGGTCGGCCTCGTAATTGTCTTTGCCGCCGAGCAGATAATCGTAGGCTCGCGCGAGACTCGCCTAGCTGGGGTCGATGCCAGGAGGCGGCGGAGGATCCTGAGTCACCGCCTCACCATAGTTGGGTGTCGGCGTGTTCGTCACCGCTTGCCCCTACCCGTGCCGAACTCGCCGACGGTCAACATCTCCGGCGTGGCGGCGGATCATGGACACCTGGTGTTCGCCTACTCGTCACCGGAACAGGTCTGTTACCGCGGCCGATTTCCGGATGAAATAGCTTCGTCTGGTTCTGCTCGCTCGAGGGGGCCGAGTGACAGTGTTGACCCGCCGCGGATTTCTGACCGGGACGTTGGCGACCGCCTCGGCAGCGGCCCTTCCCGCCTTGACCGGCACTCCGGCGTATGCGGCGCCGTCCACGGCCGTCGGTCCGTTCTCCCTCGGGGTCGCGTCCGGGGATCCCACTCAAGACGGGGTGGTGTTGTGGACGCGCCTCGTCCGTGACCCGTTGGCCGAGGACGGCCAGGGCGGCATGCCCAACCGGGCGGTATCCGTCCAGTGGCAGGTCGCGGCGGACGAGCGGTTCCGCCGCATCGCGCGGAACGGCACGGTGCGCGCCGAACCCGCGCACGTGCACAGCGTGCACGTCGAGGTCGACGGCCTGAAGCCGGGGCGTGAGTACTTCTACCGGTTCCGCGCGGAGGGCGAGACCAGCCCGGTCGGCAGGACCAAGACCGCTCCCGCCCCGGGCACGCGCCTCGACCGGCTGGCGTTCGCGTTCGCCTCGTGCCAGGCCTGGTACGACGGCTACTACACCGCCTACCGGCACATGGCCGCGGACGACCTCGATGTGCTGTTCCACCTGGGCGACTACATCTACGAGTACGGCGTCGGCGCCTCCGGCGGGGTGCGGGGCGTGCAGTTGCCGGAGCAGTACCAGCGCGAGGTGTTCACGCTGGCCGAATATCGAAACCGGCACGCGCTCTACCGCAGCGACCCCGACCTGCCGGCCGCGCACGCGGCCTTCCCGTGGGTGGTGGTCTTCGACGATCACGAGGTGGAGAACAACTGGGCGAACCAGGTCTCGCAGGTGGACTCCGAACCCGACCAGGACCCGGAGGTGTTCCTGGCCCTCCGCGCCGTCGCGTTCCGGGCGTACTACGAGCACCTGCCGCTGCGCCGCTCGTACATGCCCCGAGGCCCGGACATGCAGATGTACCGGCGGCTGCGCTTCGGGGACCTGGCCACCTTCAACGTGCTGGACACCCGTCAGTACCGCGACGATCAGGCCTGCGGCGACGGCCGGCAGGTCGGCTGCGCCGAGCGGCTCGACCCCTCGAGGTCGATCACCGGCGCCGAGCAGGAGACGTGGCTGCTCGACGGGCTCGCCCGCTCCGGTACTACCTGGAACGTCATCGCCCAGCAGGTGGTGATGGCACAGCTCGACCAGGACGCCGGCCCGCCGCAGGCGTTCGGCATGGACCTGTGGGACGGCTACGCCGCCTCCCGTGCCCGGATACTTACCGGGATGGTGGAACGCGACGTCCGCAACCCGGTGGTGCTCACCGGTGACGTGCACCGCAACCTGGCCGCCGACCTCAAGGTCAACTTCGACGACCCAGACTCGGCCACCGTCGGAGTCGAGTTCGCCGGGACCTCCATCGCGTCGGGGGGCGACGGGGCGGACATGGACCAGTGGGGGACGGATGTCCTCGCCGCCAACCCGCACGTGAAGTTCCACAACGCGCAGCGCGGCTACGTGCGCTGCACGGTGACGCCGAAGACCTACGTCGCCGACTACCGCGTGGTGCCACACGTCAGCGAGTCCGGGGCGCCGATCCAGACCCGGGCATCCTTCGCCGTACAGGCCGGAGAGCCGGGCCTGCAGCAGACCGCGGAGAGGGTGCCGCAGGGTCGCCGGAGCGCTCCGGGAGTCGTCGTCGAACTCGACTACCTCGAGGACCGGCAACGCTGACGATCAAGCAAGATCTACAGACCGAAGAGGTTCTCCGCGTTGGTCTGGAAGAACGCCTTCTTCTCCGCCGGGGTGAGCGGCAGCCGGTCCTGGGCCTGCACTTCCTCGACGACGAACTCGTACGGGTAGTCCATCGCGTAGAGGACGCGGTCGGCGTCGAGCACCTCCCGGCAGAACATGATCGCCGGTGCCCAGGCCATCCCGCTGGTGGTCACCCAGACGTTCTCCCGCAGGTAGTCGCTCGGCTTCTTGGCCAGCGGCCGCATCGACGCGTACCGCTGCGACCGCACCGTCGCGGCGTGCATGTAGTCGAGGCGGTACAGCCAGAACGGCAGCGCCTCACCCAGGTGCCCAACGACGATCTTGAGCCTCGGGAAGCGGTCGAAGACTCCGGCGACGATGAGCCGGAGCAGGTGCATACCGGTCTCGACGCCGAATCCGTAGATCGCGCCGTCCAAGCCGGCGTCGAGGAGCGGCTGGATCAGGCCGCGCGACGGGGTGTTCGGGTGGATGTAGATCGGCGCGTCCGCCGCCTCGGCAGCCTCGAAGATCGCCCAGAACTTCTGGTCGTCCAGGTACTCGTCGTTCGTGTGCGAGTTGATGATCACGCCCTTGAAGCCCAGTTCCCGCGCCCCGCGCTCGATCTCCTTGGCGGCGTGGTCCGGGTCCTGCGGAGCGACAGCTGTCAGGCCGGTGAAGCGGTCCGGATGGCGCCGGCAGGCCTCGGCGAGCTGGTCGTTGGCGAGCGTCGCGATCCCGACCGCGCGGTCCCGGTCGAAGATCTGCGTACCCGGCGCGGTGAGGGAGACGATCTGCCTGTCGATGCCGGAGCCGTCCATGTCGGCCAGCCGACGCTCTCCCATGTCCTGGAGCCGTTCGACTACCGAGGTAGGACGTTCGGCACGGCTGGTCAGGTAGAAGCCCCACAGGCTGAGGAAACCCGGGTCGTCGATCGCGCCGGCCGCCAGCATCTCCCGCCACTGCGCGATCATCTCGGCCGGCGCGAACGCCTCCTCGGTGGCGATCCGCAGGTAGCCGGCGTCCCCGCCGGTGCGTGGGGTCGTCATGGCGCGGCTCCGATGCTCGATGGTGTGGCTGCCCGGTTTAGCGGTGGACGCGATCGTGGTACGGATGAGGGAAACACCTTTTTCCCTTCCTGTGCAATGGTCCGATGACACAATTCCCCCGTACGGAACGGCTCCGCGGGAATCGAACGGAAGGGGCGGTACGGTGAACACTCATCGCCATGCTTCGGCGCGCCTCGGGCCGACCGAGCGGGCGGCCACCGGCGGGACCGACCTCGGGCTGTTCGTCTTACGAGTCGTCGTGGGCTTGGTGCTCGCCGGCCACGGGGCACAGAAGCTCTTCGGCGCCTTCGGCGGCCCGGGCCTGCAGAACTGGGAGCAGCAGCTGAGCACGATGGGCTACGAACCCGCGAGGTGGTTCGCGCTCGCGAACGCCATCGCGGAGTTCGGCGGCGGGTTGCTGTTGGTCCTCGGCCTGTTGACCCCGCTGGGCTGCGCGGCGCTGCTCGGCGTGATGATCAACGCGATCCCGCTGAAGGCGGCGAACGGCTTCTGGATCCCCCAGGGGTTCGAGTACGAGACCGTCCTGGCGGCCCTCGCCGTGGTGCTGGCGATCACCGGTCCCGGCCTCATCTCCCTCGACCGCCGCTTCACCTGGGCCCGGGGCGGCGTCGCCTCGGCCGTCGTCGCGATAGTCCTCGGCGTGATCGTGGGAGTCGTTGCCTACTTCCTCAAGTCCGGCTGATCGGATCGCCGGATCGCGGGAAATAGCGTCAACGCGGCCGCGCGCCCCGTAGGCTCCTGCCTCGTGCGTCGGTCCGTAATCGGTGGGTTCGTTGCGTTGGCGCTCGGGGGCGTACTCGGCACTGCCACCAACGCCTCGGCGGCGGTCTCGCCCCTCGCGCCTGTCCCTGCGAGCGGCGGTGCCTTGGGACGGGACATCGACGCCATCCTCGATGACCCTCGTCTGGAGGGCGCGGAGGTCGGCGTCGTCGTTCGCGGCGCCAAGAGCGGCAAGCGCCTGTACGCCCGGAACGCCGGGCAGCAACTGCTGCCCGCGTCCAACCAGAAGCTGCAGACGGCCGCGGCCGCGTTCGGACTTCTGGGGACCGACTACACTTTCCGTACCAGCGTGTTGTCTGCCGGAGTCCGCCGCGGGTCCACCCTCCGCGGCGACCTGTCCTTGAAGGGGACCGGCGATCCGACGCTGCAGGCGGCCGACTACGGCGAGTTGGCCGCCCAGGTGGCGGCGGCGGGCATAAAGAAGGTCGAGGGCGACTTGGTCGCCGACGACACGTGGTTCGACGACCAGCGGGTACCCAGCGACTGGGACCCCGCCGACCTGCCCTACTCCTACGCCGCCGAGGTGTCGGCGCTGACCGTCTCGCCGAACTCCGACTTCGACGCCGGCTCGATCGACGTCGACGTCACCCCCGGCAAGGCGGGCAAGTCGGTCGACGTCGCCACCACGCCGGACACCGACTACGTCAGGGTCGTCAACAACGCGACGACGGGCAGCCCAGGGTCGGAGTCGACGCTTTCGGTCACCCGCGAGAGCGGCACCAACACCATCAAGGTCACCGGCTCCTATCCCGCCGACGGCGAGGAGTACGAGCAGCTGGTCAGCGTCGAGAACCCCACGCTGTACGCGGCGAATGTGTTCCGCAGCGCGTTGAAGGCACACGGCGTGCGGGTCGAGGGGGTTATCGAGCGCGGCGCCACGCCACGGGACGCCGACCGGGTGGCAACGCGTACATCGATGCAGCTGTCGAGGTTGGCGGTGCCGTTCCTGAAGCTCAGCAACAACAACATCGCCGAGATCCTGGTCAAGGCGATCGGCCGCAAGACGGCCGGCGAGGGGAGCTGGGACGCCGGCCTGGCGGCGGTCTCCGAGTACGTGCGGAGCCTCGGTGTCGACGCCTCCCGGCTGCGGCTGACCGACGGTTCCGGCCTGTCCCGTACGAACCGGGCGACGCCGCTCCAGGTCAGCAACCTGCTGCGGGCGGTACAGACCAAGACGTGGTTCCCCGCGTTCTACAACGCCCTGCCGATCGCGGGGCAGTCCGAGCCCTGGGTGGGCGGCACCCTGGCCTCGCGTATGACGGACACGCCGGCCGCGGGCAACGTGCACGGCAAGACGGGAACGCTGACCGGGGTCACCGCGCTGTCCGGGTACGTGACTGACCCGACGGGCCGGCGTCTGATCTTCTCAGTCATCCTCAACGGGTACGAGGGCGACGCCCCGAAGGACATCGAGGACGAGATCGCGATCCGGCTGGCGGCCGGGGAGACCGTTGAGCAGGCGGCCGTGCAGCGCACCGCCGGCGGCTCGGCCAGGCCGGGCGCCGAGCTTGAGTGCTCCTGGCTCAACACCTGCTGACACGGGTGTCTTCGCCCCGCCCGCACCGCTGTCAGCCAAGGTCTTGCCCCGCCTCAACGTTCCGTGTTGTTCTCGATACGGAATAGGCGAGGGGAAGGGGCGACTCATGGTCGCGCACCAGTTGGAGCGATACCCGTTCCCGGTCGCCTACCCGGCCAGGCTGTTCGAGATCGCTGAGTATCCCGCCGATCAGCTCGATAAGGCCGCCCACTTTGTCGAACTGACCGCGACCACATTAGGTGTGCTGGCATTGGGCTGGTGCCGCGCCAACTCCCTGACGCCCGGTGGAGTGCGGCAGTGGGAGAACAGGCTGGATCCATCCGGTATCACACTCGGCACCTGGAACGCGGCGGTGAGAGCGTCAGGCAAGGCGATGAAAGCCCGTCCGCACGATCCCTTGGCTCGAGCGATCCGGCTGGCGGCGAGTGCCGTATTACCGGGCCTGGAGGAATATGCACTAACCCGCAATGTGTATGCCCACGGCGGCAAACCGCGGTTGCGGCCCGATCAGCAGACAGCCGTCGACAGCCTCGACACCGGCGTATCGGCCATTCTGGACGGCATCGAGCCGCTCACCCAACTAAGGCTCGGCCTGGTCACACACTGCCGACGCCATGGGCGTTCGTATCTGATCGAGCTGGAGGTCATGACCGGCTTCGCCGAGCCCTTTCCCCAGCGACGGCTTCGCTCGCCTCGCCCTTATGGCCGCGGAGTCCGGGTAGCCCGCGCAGCCAAGGAAGGGCTTACCGGTCGCCTGCATCCGGCCGAATACCGTCGAACGTCCGCACCTGTCGCAGACACGGCGATCCCGCAGATGACCTCCGCCAAGCACCGCCACAATACGAAGCTCCGGCCTCCGGCCATGGTGCCGGCAGCGACCTAGAAACCCATAGACATTCTTCCGGCACCCTCGAAACGGCGGTTTCGCCGTCGGGCCGTGACAACGCAGCGGCACCACAAAGGCCAACAGCGCGATAACGCCCCCCATGGCCAACAGTACTGCCATCGGCGGCCTCCGTATCGATCGAGGATCTCACTGCCATCGTCGTCGGAGAACCTCTGCCAGGCAACGGTACGGAGCGAACGGAGGAGACAGGAGCTCGAAGGGGCACTCGGCGAGTTGCAGGGCGTTGACCGCCACGACGATACGTCACAGGCTTCGAAGTCGAAGGAAGAGGGAAGGAGGCGGTGACGGAAGGCGGCGCGACGTTAGATGATTCCGGATTGGTGTACAGATCATGACCGTGAACTTCTTAGAACTCGAGATCACAGGCTTCTGTCAACTGGCATGCCGGCACTGCTACGCCAACGCCGGCCCCGAAGGCAACCACGGCACCATGACCACCCTTGACTGGCGGAGCGTCATCGACCAGGCCTCCGCCATCGATGTGGAAATGGTTCAGTTCATCGGTGGTGAGCCAACCCTTCACCCCGACTTCGGCCAACTGCTGCAACACGCGATCGACGCCGGGCGCAAAGTGGAAGTGTTCTCCAACCTGGTTCACGTCAAGGAGGCCTGGTGGGAGCTGTTCGCCTCTCCGATGGTCTCGTTGGCCACGAGCTACTACTCTGATCAAGCGTCCGGGCACGAGCAGGTGACGGGACGGCGGGGCAGCCACGCTCGCACCCGGGCCAGCATCGCCGAATCGGTACGTCGCAAGATCCCAATCCGCGCCGGAATCATCGATGTCCTCGACGGGCAGCGAGTCGAGGAAGCACGCACCGACCTCGAAGCCGTGGGCGTGACCGACGTTGGCACGGACCGGCTTCGGGGTGTCGGGCGGGCCGCGCACACCCTTGGAGCCCCGGATGTGTCGCAGTTGTGCGGGCGTTGCGGACGGGACAAAGCGGCGGTCTCCCCGGACGGCGACGTGTGGCCGTGCGTCCTGGCACGATGGATGTGTGCAGGTAATGTGAAGCAGCAGCCGCTGGAGGAGATCCTGGGCGGGCCCAAGATGCGGGACCTGGTTTCGGCGATCCCGTCGCCTCGCGGGGGCGGACCGTGCGACCCGGACTGCAAGCCCAGCAAGGAGGGCAGCGACTGCGCTCCGGCGGAAAGAGAAGCGTGCTACCCCAAGTTCTGCAAACCGGAACGCTGATGAACTGGGAAACCCACGCCGAGGAACTCGCCGAGCAGATAACTAACCAGGGGTCGCGGTGGCGTGCTCCGGTGGCGGCGACTCCTCGTCATCTGCTCGTGCCGCGGTGGTGGGATTGGCCTGGCGAGGGTAAGTGCGAGCTGCGCGACGGTCCAGCCGATGAGCGCGCGTGGATACGTGCGGCCTACAGCGACGAGACCCTGGTCACCTCGGTCGGGGGACTTCACGCCGATCACGCGCAACCCGGCGATGTGCCATCCGGGCTGCCTACGTCGTCTTCAACCCTCCCCAGCCTGGCGGTGCGTATGTACCGGCACGCGCAGCTCTACGACGGCGCCGAGGTCCTTGACGTCGGCACCGGTTCCGGATACGGCTGTGCACTGCTGTGCGCCAGGCTCAGTGACCAACAGGTCACCAGCATCGATGTCGATTCTTACCTAACCGAGGCCGCTGGGGAGCGCCTCGATGCCATCGGCCTGCACCCGCGCTTGGTCACGTGCAATGCAACAGGTCCGCTGCCTGGTGTCTATGACCGGATCGTTTCGATGGTATCGATGCCAACCGTCCCGCCGAGTTGGCTGGCCGCGCTGCGACCGGGCGGGAGGCTGGTTACCGTCATCGCGGGCACCTCGGTGATCATTACCGCGAACAAGACCCGGGATGAAGACGGCTCGGTGTATGCGGAAGGGCGGGTCGAACGCGACTGGGCGATGTTCATGCGAGCCCGTTCCGGCCCGAACTACCCCCCGGGACTGGAAGACATGTTCACCGTCGCGCGAGACAGGGACGGTGAACACGTCTCCCAGGGCCGCTACCCCATCGTGAAGGTGACCGATGCATGGGAACTCATGTCAGTACTGGAGGTAACGGCGCCCGGCATCCAACACAACTACGAGGAATCCGAGGACGGGCGGCGCACGGCATGGATGGTGCACCGCGACGGCTCGTGGGCCCGCGCCACCGCGATAGGCTACGACCCTCCAATCGTCCACCAAGGCGGCCCGAGACGGCTGTGGGACCTCCTCGACAAGCTGCGCGATTACTGGCTGCGACACGGCTATTTCCAGCTCCACGGGGCCAAGGTGTTCATCACCCCAAGCGGCAAGATCCACCTGGCGCGCGGAGATTGGCGGGCAACCATCGCCTGAAGGTGGCGTCCACACCGGCCGATATCGCCCACCGGTTCAGCGGGGCAGCCGGCTGCGCACCCGGTCCTCGACCGAGCGCAGAACGGCGGCGAGCCGAGCCCGATCCTGCGGGCCGAGCTCACCTAGCACGTCCCCGCTGAGTTCGCCGAGGAGCCCCTCGGCCTCGCGCAACGCACGCCTTCCCCGGTCGGTAACCGTCAGCAGCGTCGCCCGCCGGTCCGCGGGGTCCTTCTCCCGGCGCAGCAGGCCCCGCTCCACCAGCCGATCCACGCACTCGGACACGGCGGCCAGCGAGATCGTCGCAGTCTTGCCGAGGGCGGTGAGCGACGTGTACCCGTGCGAGACCCGTACCAACATCCGGTACTGGCGCCAGGTCAACGGCGGCTCCATGTCCCCGAGCACGGCGTTCTCCAGACGCGTCAACCGCGGCGCGAGCTCGAAGAGAATGCGGGCAGGATCCGTCCGGTCCTCGGTCAAGCGACCTCCCTGCCAGGCCTACCAAGATACTTCAGTACCCTAAGCATTGTGTCAGCCGGTGGAGTCCGTGGGTGGTTCGCCTCCAGGCTGCTGGCACACTGGCCGAACCCGCCGCCGTACTTCGTCCCGACGGCGACCATCTCCTTCCTCCTGGTCGTCGGGATCAACATCCTCGCACCGGTGCTGCCGCTGTACGCGGAGACCTTCGGCGTCACCGCGACCCAGATCGGCCTCGTCATCAGTGCGTTCGCGATTGGCCGCTTCTTCTTCGACCTGATCGGCGGCAGCCTCGCGGATCGCTTCGGGTTCCGGGCGCTGGCGGTCGCCGGGTGCGGGATCACCGCGGCGGCCGCGCTGGTGGCGGGACTGACCTCGTCCTACCCAACCCTGCTCGCGGCCCGCGCGGTGCAGGGGGCGGGCTCGGCGCTGTACACGACGTCAGCGATGGGTTTCGTGCTGGCCCTCGCGTCGCCGGCGAACACCGGCCGGCTCGTCGCCCTCTACCAGGGCGCCCTCACCCTCGGTCTCGCCCTCGGTCCGACGATCGGCGGTGCGGTGGCCGCCATCTTCGGGCTGAACGGACCGTTTTTCGCCTACGCCCTCATGGGCTTGGTGGGTCTGGTGTGGGCGCTGGTACGGCTGCCGGGGCGCGACGCCGAGTCGGCCACCCAATCCGCCGCCCGCGGGGAGCGCGCCCGGCCGAATGACCGGTGGACGCGCTGGTCGCTTGTGCGGACGCTGCTCACCGGGCGGGCCTTCGTGCTGTCTATGCTCGTGGCGGCAGTGGTCTTCTTGGTTCGGTCCGGGCTCCGCAACACGCTCGTACCGCTGTACGCGGCGCGGGAGCTGAGCCTGAACGAGGCGGCCATCGGGCTCCTCCTCACCGGCGTCGCCATCGGCAACGTCTCGGTGGTCGTCCACGTCGGGCGCGTGCTCGACCGGCGCGGGCGTCGTCCGGTCATCATCGGCAGCCTGGCGGCCACTGCGGTGGTCGTCGGCCTCTTCGCGGTCTCCCGCGAGCCGTGGATGCTGTTCGTGACCGGGCTGCTGTTCGGGATGGTGACCGGCTACTCCATGGCGGCGCCAACTGTGATGGTCGCCGACGTCGCCGACGCCCGGATCCGCAGTACGGCTGTCGGCATCCAACGGATGGCCACCGACTTCGGTCTGTTCGTCGGGCCGATCTCGGTCGGCTTTCTGGTGGACGTGTTCACCTTCGACCTGGCGTTCGTGTCGGTGAGCGTGCTCCTGCTCGCCGCGGCCGTCGCCGCGCTCGCCGCCATGCCGGAGACCAAACAGCAGCCCGCGGCGTAGCCCGGCGGAGGCAAGACGTGAGGGTGGCGCACAAGGCCCTTGGGGGAGGGCGAAGATTGTCTGCTTCAGAAGGGCATCATCGAACTCCTGCAAGAGCCGTGCGACCTTCTCGGAATGCGAACAGCCGCTCGGCCGGATCCGGGCTAGTGCATGTGTTATGTGTTATATATAGTGCCTTGTGCGTAAGCACGTCCGAGCGACGATCTTCGGGTGGTGACGTTGGAGCGGCGCCCGGCGGGCCAAGTCGAGGTGCAGACCTGGCTCGGCGAAGCGGGGGTACCGCTGGCGCGTACCAAGACCGCCGAGACGCCGGAGGAGGCGGGTGCGGCGGCCGCGGCCCTGGGTCGCTTCCCGGTGGTCCTCAAGGCCGGCGGCCTCCTGCACAAGAGCGACGAGGGCGGGGTAGTCCTCGGCCTGGGTGATCCGGACGCGGTCCTCGCCGAGGCCCGCCGGCTGCTCGACCGGCTGGGGGCCCGGGCCCTCCCTCTCCTCGTGCAGGAGCAGCTGACCGGCCGCGAGATGCTGCTGGGGCTGCGCCGGGAGGCCGGCCTCGGTGCCTTGGTCCTGGTGGGCTTCGGCGGTACGGAAGCGGAGGTCCTGGCCGACACCGCCCGGGCGCTGGTCCCGGTGACGGCCGACGAGGCCCGGGGCACCGTATCGAGGCTGCGCGGGTATCCTCTGCTCGCCGGCCACCGAGGTGAGCCGCCCAGGGACGTGGCGGCCCTATGCGACCTGCTCGTACGGGTTTCCCGGCTGGCCGAGGCGCGGCCCGACATCGTTGAGCTCGACCTCAACCCGGTGCTGGTCAAGGGCCAGGGAGAAGGGGCCGTCGCGGTCGACGCCAGGGCGGCCGTCGCGCCGCCCCCGCCCTCGTCCGCCGGTAACCGGCCGGACCTGCGCCGCCTCTTCGACCCGCGGCACGTAGTGGTCGTCGGTGTCTCCGACGACCCGGGAAAGATCGGGTCCCGCATCTTCGGATACCTGCTGGGTCACGGGTTCGGGGGGAGGGTCGACCCGGTGCACCCCAAGGGGGGAACCGTTCTGGGCCGGCACCGGTACCGCAGCCTCGCGGAGGTCGGCGGATCGCCCGACCTCGTCTGCGTGGCCGTACCCTCGCAGCACGTGGACGACGTCGCGCGGGAGGCGGTCGCACGGAATGCCGGCGCGGTGATCGTACATAGCTCGGGGTTCGCCGAGACCGGTACGGAGGGTCGGGACCGCGAGGAACGGCTGGCGGAGGCGATGCGGGATGCCGGCATCCCGCTGCTCGGGCCGAACTGCATGGGGGTCCTCTCCCCGCCCACTGACCTGGCCGCTTCGATGTCCGGCGGCCTCGAATACCCCGACCTCCGCGCCGGGCCGGCGGCGATCGTCACCAGTTCGGGTGCCCTCGCCAGCTGCCTGGCGTCCCGGCTGCTCGAGGCAGGGATCGGGTTGTCGCGCTGGATCCACCTCGGCAACGAGGCGGACGTGGACGCGGCGGACTGCCTCGACTGGCTCGCCGACGACCCGCACACCAAGGTGGTCGGCCTGCTGCTGGAGAACGTCGCCGACGGCGCCCGGCTCGTCGAGGCGGGACGCCGGGTGGCCGCCGCGGGCAAGCCGATGTTCGCCTACACCATGGTCCGTACCGACCGCGGCCGCGCGGCGGCGCTCAGCCATACCGGCGCCCTCGTCGGATCGCACGAGCTGCGGGAGGACCTTCTCGCCGCGGCGGGTGCGGTGAGCGTGCCCACGCTGCGGGTCCTCGAGGACGCGCTGGCCCTGGCCGCCACCGACGGGCTGCCGGCCGGACCGCGGCTGGTCGCGGTCACGGCATCCGGCGGGGCCTGCTCGATCATCGCGGACGCGGCCGAGGCCGCCGGGATCGAGCTGCCGGAGCTGCCGCCCCGTACCCGGGAGGCGGTTGGCGCGCTGGTGCCGGACTTCGCCGCCGTCCGCAACCCGCTCGACCTGAGCGCCCAGATCATCAGCGACGCCTCGGGCTTCGGTGCGACGCTGGACAACCTCGTCGACGGGGGGACCTACGACGCGGTGCTGCTGCAGTTCACCACGAACGCCGATCCGAGCGCCGAGATCGTGGCCAAGGCGGTGGTGGCCGCGCGGCAGCGGTCGCCTATCCCGCTGTACGTGTCCCGCTTCGGCGCCGCCGCGCTCGCCCCGCGCGGCATGGCGGAGTACGCCTCCGCGGGGATACCCGTCCTCGACGCACCGGACCGCGCGATGGACGCCATCGCGGCCCTGGTACGGGCACGCCGCCAACTGGACGCCCGCGAGCCGAGTGCGAGGGTAAGGAGCCGACGGTGGACTTTCGCCTGACGCCGGAGCAGGAACAGCTCGTCGCGGCGGCGACACGTCTGGCGACCGACAGGTTCGCGCCCCGGGCTTTCACCTGGTCCAGCTTCCCGTGGGAGAACGCGAAGATCCTGGCCGAGGCGGGGTTCACCGGGATCACCATCCCGGCGTCCGACGGTGGCCAGGGCGGAAGCCTGCTGGACGCGGTCCTGGTGATGGAGGCCGTCAGCAAGGTGTGCCCGCACTCCGGGGACGCCGTGCAGGCCACGAACTTCGGCGCGATCCGGCAGGTCGCGGCCTTCGGCTCGGACCGGGTGAAACGCGAGGTGCTGCCGGCGCTGCTGGGCGGCGAGGCGCTGGTCAGCGTCGGCATGAGCGAACCGGAGGCGGGTTCCGCGCTCACCGAGCTCACCACTGCCGCCCGCTACGACGGCGACGACGTCGTGCTGAACGGGCAGAAGGTGTGGAACTCGCACGGCCCCGAGGTGACGCACGTGGTGGTGTGGTGCAGGTTCGGTCCGCGCACCCGGGACATCGGCGCGGTGGTCGTGCCGGTGGACACCCCCGGCTTCACCAGGGGTCCCGCCGAGCGGTACATGTCCGGTGAGCAGCACTGCGCCCTTTACCTGGACGGCTGTCGGGTGCCCGGGGAGTACGTGCTCGCGGACTCCGACGCGCTGCGCCGGATGATGACGATCTTCGGCGTCGAGCGGGTGGGAAACGCCGTACGGGCCCTCGCCCTCGCGCAGGCCGCCTTCGACCAGGCGGTGGAGCACGCGAAGGTCAGGAAGCAGTTCGGGCGGCGGCTGTGCGAGTTCCAGGGCATCCAGTGGAAGTTCGCGGACATGCGGATGCAGCTCGACGCCGCCCGGATGCTCGTCTATCGGGCCGCCTGCAACGCCGACCAGACGGGGGTGCCCGACCCGGCCGAGGTGTCGGTCGCGAAGGCGTACGCGAACGAGGCGGCGTTCATGGTCACCAACCAGGCGCTGCAGGTCTTCGGCGCGTCTGGGTACTCGACCGAGTTCCCGCTGGAGTACCTCGCCCGCCGGGTCCGGGGCTGGATGATCGCCGGCGGCTCGGTGGAGATGCAGCGCAACCGGATCGCCGAGGCCGTCTTCGGGGAGCGCTTCAGCCAACGCGCGCCGGAGCCCTCGACGAGCTGACGGACGGAAGGGAGCACCCATGCGCGATACGCCCGACCGTCGGGTGACGGTGGCGCTGGCGGAGTGGGCAGCGGACCTGGATCCGGGCGGTGTCCCGGAGGAGGTCGTCCACCACACCCAGCGCATGCTGCTCGACTACATCGCGGCCGCCGTGGTGGGGTCGCCGGGAGAGGCGGCCACCGCCGTCCGGGGCTACCTCGCCGCCGTCGACCGCGGGGACGAGGCGACGGTCGTCTGCGGCGGGTCCCGGATGAGCGCGCCCGGCGCCGCGCTGGCCAACGGCACCGCCGCGCACGGCATGGAGGTCGACGACGGCTACACGCCGGGCAGCTTCCACCCCGGCGCGGTGATGATGCCCGCCGTGCTGGCCGCGGCGGAGGCCCGCCGCACCGACCCGCGCGCCACGCTGGTCGCCGCCGCGGTCGCCATCGAGGTGGGCTGCCGCATCGCGCAGGCCGGACACCCGGCCACCTGGCGGCGCGGCTTCCACAACACCCCGCTGGCCGGCGTGTTCGGCGCCGCCGCCGGTGCCGCGAGGCTGCTCGGCGCGAGCCCGAGGGAGATGACGAACGCGCTGGGCCTGGCCGGCTCGCACGCGGGTGGGCTGTTCGAGTTCCTCGAGGGCGGCGGCGAGGTCAAGCGCCTGCACGCGGGCAAGGCCGCCCGCGACGGCATCGTCTGCGCCGAGTTGGCCGTGCGGGGCCTCACCGGCCCGGAGACCGTACTCGAGGGCAGCCAGGGCTACTTCGCGGCGTTCGCCGGCGGTGAGGTCGGCGCCGACGAGATCGCCGAGGACGTGATCGGCGGGCTTGGCCGCGAGTGGCGGATGCTCCGCAGCTACGTCAAGCCGTACCCGTGCTGCCGCCACCTGCACGGCCCCATCGACGCCGCCCTGCGGCTGCGCGAGGAGTACGGCGCGTGCGCCGACGACGTGGAGCGGGTGCTGGTCGAGAGCTACCCCGGGGCGGCCCGGCACTCCCTGACCTCGGTCGACAGCCTGCTGGACGCGCAGATGAGCATCCCGTACGCGGTGGCCGTCGCGCTGCGGGACGGGGAGGTCGGTACCGCGCAGTTCGGTCCCCAGGCGCGCCGGGACCCGGCGACGCGCGACCTGGCGGGTCGGGTCGAGGTGCGCGTCGCCGAGGACTGCGCCCGGGACTATCCCCGGATGCGTCCCGCACGGGTGCTGCTGTGGTTGCGGGACGGGACCGAGCACGCCCTCCGCGTCGACCAGCCGTACGGCGAGCCGGACAACCCGATCAGCGACGGCGACCTGGAGCGGAAGTTCCGCCGGCTGTGCGAGCCACTGCTCGGTGCGGGACGGTGCGACCAGTTGATACGTCTCGTCTGGGAGTGGTCGGACCCGGACAAACTCGCCGCCGAGCTGCAGGCCCCACCGCCGAGATCCATGTTGTGGGGGCCGCAAAACGGACAAAACGGTCCCGCAACATAGGTCTCGGTGAGAAGAATGACCGCCATCCGGATCGAGAACGTCACCGTGCGGTACGGGACGGTCACCGCCGTTCGCGGCCTCAGCCTCGACGTCGCACGCGGCGAGATGCTGGTGCTGCTCGGACCCTCGGGCTGCGGCAAGACGTCGGTGATGCGGGGCATCGCGGGGCTGGAGACCCCGGCCGCCGGCCGCATCACCCTCGCGGACACCGTCGTGTTCGACGCCGGCCGAGGCATCGACGTGCCGGTGCACCGGCGGGGCGTCGGCATGGTCTTCCAGTCGTACGCCATTTGGCCGCACAAGACGGTCTTCCAGAACGTGGCGTTCCCGCTGCGGATGCAGAGGCTGCCCCGCAAGGAGATCCGTGCGCGGGTCGCGGAGGCCCTCGAGCTGGTGGGCCTGGCCGACTTCGGCTCGCGCGGCGTCAGCCTGCTCAGCGGCGGCCAGATGCAGCGGGTGGCGCTCGCCCGGAGCGTCGTGATGCGCCCACGGGTACTCTTGCTCGACGAGCCGCTGTCCAACCTCGACGCCAAGCTGCGCGATCGCCTCCGGTTCGAGTTGCGGGAGATCCAGCAGCACCTCGGCCTCACCGCGGCCTCGCTGACGGGCGGCGCCCGGGTATCGGTGGGCATCGCTCCGGCGGCCGTACACCTGCTTCCGGCCGGGGACGGCGCGGCGTGACCGGCGGGACGGCGCTCGGCGCCCGAGCGGTCCGGCGGCTCCCGCTGTGGCTTCTCCTGGGCCTCCTCGGCGTGCTGGTCATCCTGCCCATCGGGATGCTGCTGTACGCCTCGGTGCTGGAGGTCGAGCCCGGCCCGGGTTCGTTCGGCGGAGGCCTCACCCTGGAGAACTACCGGGAGCTGCTCACCCCGGCGACGTACCTGGCGCTGTGGAACTCCCTGGTCGTGGCGGTCGGAGGCACGGTGGTCGCCCTCGTGCTCGGCCTTTCCCTTGCCTGGCTGGCGGCCCGCACCGACGTGCCGGCCAGGTGGCTGGTGCAGCTCGCCGGCATCGTCCCGCTGTTCGTCTCCTCGATGGTGGGCGCGCTCGCCTGGAGCCTTTTGGCGTCGCCGCGGCAGGGCTACCTCAACCTCATTCTGCGAGATCTCGGAATACCTTTCACCATCAACGTCTACACGATCGGCGGATTGGTATTCGTCTTCGGTATCTATTACGCGCCGTACGTTTTCCTTCTCACCTATTCTGGGCTGACGCTTATCAACCCGGAGCTCGAGGAGGCGGCGCGGGTCCATTGTGCGTCCGACCGCCGGGTGGCAACACAGGTGACCTTCCCTCTCGTCTCCCCGGCGCTGTTGGGCGCCACCCTCCTGACGTTTGCGCTCATCATCGAGAACTTCCCGGTTCCGGCGCTGCTCGGCACGCCCAGCGGGCTGGAGACGCTGCCCTCCCTCATCTACCGGTTGATGAACCTGGCGCCGCCGGACGCGAATGGCGCGGCCGCGCTGGGAACATTTCTCCTGGTCACGCTCATGCTTGTGGTATTCGCGCAGCGGCGGATGCTCGGCCGCCGGGAGTACACGACCGTCACCGGCAAGGGCTTTCGTCCCAGACAGATCCGGCTCGGCCGCCTTCGGTGGCCGGCCGTCGCTTTCTGCGTCACGTACGTGGTCACCGCGATTGTCCTTCCGTTCGGCGCGCTTCTCGAGCTGTCGCTGCGGGAGAACGTCTACGTGGGCGGCGCGGCCGACCTGTTCGATGTTTCGGCGTTCGGTCTCGAAGGGTTCCAGGTCGTGCTGGGCGATATCTCGTTCCGGATCGGCCTGTACAACAGCCTGGTGGCCGGTCTGTTGGCGGCGATCCTCGGCGGGGCGCTGCACTTCGTCATGGCACTGGTGGTGCACCGCAGCAAACTGAGGGGCCGGAACCTCATCGCCTACCTCGGCATGATGCCCGTCGCTATACCGGCGATAGTCCTCGGGCTGGGTTTCCTGTGGACGTGGTACCTTCTTCCCGTTCCGCTCTACGGTACGCTGCTCATCCTGGTGCTCGCGTACGTCGCCCGGTTCACCCCGCAAAGCTTCGGCAGCATATCCAACAGCTTCCGGCAGATACGCTCCGACCTCGAAGAGAGCGCCCTGGTGAGTGGTGCTGGCCGATCCCGGACGAGCCTGGAGATCACCGTACCGCTCATTCGCAGTAGCATTGTCTCGGCCATGCTGCTTCTCCTCATCTTCTCGATACGGGAGCTCAGTGCGGTCATTTTCCTGTTCACCTCGGACACGCGGGTGCTGTCCGTTGTAATCTTCGATTTTTGGGAAAGCGGGGTGTTCGACAGAGCGGCCGCTGTGAGTGTGCTCTACAGCGTCGTCCTGGCGGCGATCGCTCTCTTTTCCCGACGGTGGCTGGGAGTCCGCGACCTATCAGGCCGATAGGACCCGAAGGGAGTGAAGGATGAGCCTGCTCAGGCGTCCGGTGCGGGAAATCTGCGGCGCTGCCATCGCCGGCGCGGTACTCGTCGCGAGTGCGTGCTCCGGGGGCGACATCATGCGGGGAGGTGGCGGCTCCGGCGAGGAGGGGCCGCTCGTCGTCGACGGGGAGCAGATCGCCGACGCGAAGCTGTACGGTGCCGCGCAAGAGGAGGGCAGCCTCACCCTTTACACGGCGTTGAGCACCACCCGGGAGTTGGCGATCGACGCGGCCTTCGAAAAGGACACCGGGCTGACCATCAACATGGTGCGTCTCCCCGGCGGCCGGCTGTACTCCCGAGTGGTCTCCGAGCACAAGTCCGGGAAGCTGAGGGCCGACGTGATCCGGCAGACCGACCGGGGACTGGCCGACAGCTACCTCGAGGAAGGGGTGTGGCAGCCGTACTGCGCGCCGTTCCTGGAGAAAGTCGAGGAGAAGCTCAAGGGGCCGGACTGCAACTTCTGGGCCAGCCAGACCCCGTTCTACGCCCTCGGCTACAACACCGAGCTGGTGAAGGAGAGCGAGGCGCCTCGTACCTGGGACGACCTGCTGGACCCCCAGTGGAAAGGCAAGATCGGGATGGCCTACATCGGTGCGGGCGGCAGCACCTGGGCCCGCGATCTGTTCCTGCGCAAGGAGAAGGGGCTCGAGTACTGGAAGCGGCTGGCGGCGCAGAAGCCGGTCATCACAGGGTCGGCCGGCTCCGTGACCGAGCTCAACGCCCGCGGTGAGGTTCCCGTCGCCGTCGTGTTGCCCGGCACCCAGCTGCTGGCGAAGGACGAGGGCGCCCCGCTCGCGGTCACCCTCCCGGAGGATGGCCTTCCCTCGTACGCCCAGTGGCTCGGGCTCACCGCGGAGGCGAGCAACCCGAACGCGGCGAAGGTGTTCCTGAACTGGTCCGCGTCGCGTACCGGGCAGACGGCCGTCGCAGCGGTGGGCGACTACCCGGTGCGCAGCGACGCTCCGGGACCGAAGGTGGCCGGCGTCCAGTTCCCCGCACGTGACGAGGTCAACCTGATCGACGCCGAGTCGTGGGACGATTACGCGAGCAAACGCGAGCAGTGGATGGACCAGTGGCTGAACGTCTTCGGCTACACGCCCAAGGAGGGTGAAGAGGAAGGGGGCTGACCCCCGCCCCACCTCCGCCGAGATCTATGTTACGGGGTCATTTTGTCCGGTTAGCACCCCCATAACATAGATCTCGGCGATAGCTCCTCCCGGAACTTGGCGGCGGCGAGAATGTGTTCCCTCATTCGCGCGCGGGCCAGCTCGGGGTCGCGGGCGCCGATCGCCTCCACGATGCCCTCATGTTGCCGGGTGAGTTCCCACGCGTACTCCGGCACCCGCCAAAGGGTGAGGCGCGTCGGAAGTGCCGCCCACATCCGTTCCACCTGGGAGGTGATGATCGGCGAGCTGCCCGAGTAAATGGCGAAATGCAGCTCCCGGTTGCGGTTGGACATTTCGCCGGCGTCGCCCTCGCCGTGCATCGCCGCAAGGTCCTCGTGCAGCTCGGCGATTCGCCGGTAGTAGCCATCCTCGGTCATCCGCTCGACCGCGAGCGCGGTGGCCAGCCCTTCGATCTCCGCCCGCAGCAGGTACAGGTCGCGGATCGCATCGGCCGACAGCTCGCGAACGGTGGCGCCCCGGTGCGGCGAATAGCTGATGGTCCCGTCCACGCTGAGCAGCCGCAACGCCTCGCGTACCGGGGTGGCGCTCACGCCGTAGCGCTCGGCGATATCGGTTTGCCGGAGCGGCTCGCCCGGAACGATCACGCCGCTCCTGATCTCCTCCCGGATCCGCTGGACCACGTACGCGGTTTTGCTCAACGGAGGAGATTGGATATCCCCCAGTATGTGTTCGGCCGATTCCTCGCTCACAAGGCGTCCTCCTCGGACGCGGAGAACCCATGAGTTACGTACAACGCATTGTATGGGGCCGCCGTCACCCCTGCGGGGGAGCGCCCCCTATGGCCTCGACGAGTTAGACAACAGGGTGCTCCGCGGGCAAGGCGGCGCAGCCTCCGACCACCCCCTCCGCACTTAGACTCGGGTCATGATCTCCGCGACACGCATGGGCGAGCAGATAGCCGCTCAGCTTCGCCACGAGATCATCGCTGGTGATCTGCGTCCCGGAGATCTCATGCGGCTGGCTCCGCTCGCGGAGCGTTTCGACGTCAGCATCACGCCGGTGCGAGAGGCGCTGGCCGTCCTAGAGCGTCAGGGCCTGGTGGTCGGTCGCCCGCACCGCGGCTTCTACGTGGCCGACCTGTCCCCGGAGGACATCGAGGACGTCTACGCCCTGCACGCCTTCATGGCGGGACGGTTGACCGAGCACGCGGTGGGCCAGTTGTCCGATCACGAGCTGGACGAGCTGGAGAAGATCGACGAGGAGATACGGCAGGCCACGCTCGCGGGCGACAAGGACGGCGCGGGCGATCTGAACCACGAGCTGCACCGCAGGATCATGCAGGCCAGCGGTTCCATGTTGTTGCTGCGGTTCCTCCGCGAGACCACCCCGTTCGTGGGCAGGAAGACGGGGTCGGACGTGCCCGGCTGGGCCGAGGTCCGGATAGAGGGACACCGCGCGATCATCGATGCGCTGCGCGGCGGAGACGGACGGCTCGCCCGTGCGCTCATGGAGGAGCATGTGCTGCGGTCGGGACGGCACGCCGCCGACTTCGCCCGCGCCAAGCGCTCGTCGTGACCGACGCCCGCTGTGCGACGGTAACCAGGTTTACCCAGCTCAGGGCGTGAGGACCGTCTTGCCGACGGTCTGTCGCGCGCCGAGGCGGCCGAGCGCGGACGGGGCCTGGTCGAGCGGCAGCACGGCGTCGATCAGCGGGTCGATCTTGCCCTCGGAGAACAGATCCATCAGCGCGTGATGCGTCGCCGTCACCACCGACGGATCCTTGGCCCGGTAGAGCCCCCAATGCAGGCCGACGACCGAGTAGTTCTTGACCAGCACGTGACCGGCCGGGACCTGGGGGATCTGGCCCCCGGCGAACCCGACCACGAGGAGACGCCCCTCGAAGGCCACGCACCGCCGCGACCCGTCGAACACGTCACCGCCCACCGGGTCGTAGATCACATCGGCGCCCCGGCCGCCGGTCTCCTCCTTGACAGCCTCGACGAAGTCCTCGGTCTCGTAGTCGATGACTGTATGCGCGCCGAGCTTGCGGCACGTCTCGACCTTCTTGGCGCCCCCGGCGGTGGCGATGACCCGCGCTCCGGCGGCGCGTCCCAGTTGAATCGCGGCGCTGCCGACCCCTCCGGCGCCGGCATGGACGAGCAGGGTCTCGTCCTTCTGCAGGCCAGCCCGCCGATGCAGGCCCACGTACCCGGTCTGGTACGTGATGAGCATCGAGGCCCCGACCTGAGTGGACATCTCGTCGGGGATAGGAAGCGCCGCCTCGGCGGGGACCACCACGTACTCCGCGAGACCTCCGTCCGGCAGGACGGGGGTAGCGCTCACCCGCTCGCCGACCCGCGACTCGGCGCCCTGGCCGGCCGCGTCGACGGTCCCCGCTACCTCGATGCCGGGGGTGAAGGGAAGCGGCGGCCGCTCCTGGTAGAGGCCCTGGCACAACAGGATGTCCGGGAAATTGAGCGCCGCGGAAGCGATCTTGATGCGTATCTGCCCCGGTCCGGGTTCCGGAACCGGGACCTCGTCGAGGCGCATGACGTCCTGTGGCTCGCCCAGCTCGTGTACCCGCCAAGCCCGCACGCCGCGAACCTCCTGTCCATCGAACGTCCGCCTCCGTCGGGCCATTGTTACACCCGGCGCCGAGGCGCCCGACACACCCTCTCCGCGCCCGCGTCGTTCCGAGGACACCATGGTCAGGGTGACGGGTCATCCACCGAAGAGGGCTTAGATCTCCTTGTGGATCCAGCGGAGGATCGTGGTGGTCGCGGCCGGTGGTTTCGCCTCGATGCCCAGGCGGTTCATGACGTGCCAGTAGGGATGGGTGTCGAGGGGCTTGTCGAGGTAGACGGCGGTGGTGAGTTGTTCCAGGTAGACCACGTCGGGCAGTTCGTCCTCGGGGAAACGCAGGATGGTGATGGCTCCGCCGGCCGCGGCGTGGCCGCCGACGCTGAACGGCAGCACCTGGACGGTGACGTTGGGAAGTGCGCAGACCTCGATGAGGTGCTGCAGTTGGGTGCGCATCGTCGCGGTGCTGCCGAGCTCGCGGCGCAGTACCGCCTCGTCGATGACAGCCCACAGCTTCGGAGCGTCGGGCCGGTGCAGTATCTGCTGACGTTCCATCCGCAGGCGGACCCGGCGTTCGACCTCGGCCTCGGGGGCGTCGGAGTGACCGAGCCGGACGACGGCGCGGGCGTAGTCCTCGGTTTGCAGCAGGCCGGGTACGAACTGGACCTCGTAGGTGCGGATGACGGCGGCGGCCTGTTCCAGCCCTAGGTAGGACTCGAACCAGCCAGGCAGCACATCGCCGTACTCCTGCCACCAGCCCGCCGCGTTGGCCTGCTCGGCCATCGTGAGCAGCGCCGAGCGTTCGGCGTCGTCGGCGCCGTAGAGGTCGAGAAGGTCGGCGACGTCGCGTTGTTTGAACCCGGTCCGCCCCAGCTCCAAGCGACTGATCTTGGAATGAGACGCCCGGATCGCTTCTCCCGCGTCCTCGCGGCTGATGGCACAGGCCTCCCGCAGCCGCCGCAGCTGGGCTCCCACCAGCATCCGCAACGCCGTCGGCCCGGCCTGCCGGTAGTCCAGCGCACGGCCGGACGGGTCGTCAGCAGTCTGGTTCGTGCCCATATTTCGCTCCCCACCTCGGCAAACCCCAATGCCGATTCCGCACAGCCTCCCCACGATAGCCCGGCACCGGCTCGGCGGGACAGATCAGGTTGCGGGGCCACACGCCTGGGCGCGAGGCATCCGCCAGTCCCAGCGGGGTTCAGGAGCTTGTGGAAACGACGGCCCGCTGGGGTTCCACCAAGGCGGTAAGCCCGCCCAGAATACGAGCGGGGGGAGACAGACGACCGGCAAGATAAGGATCCCGTTCACTTCCCGCAGCAAGATAGAGAGCCTCCCGTGGACGACGACATTTCCTCCGGTGCCCCCGGCCGGGAGCTGCCGCAGGAGATCGACACCACCGTGGCGCACACGGCTCGGGTGTGGAACTACTGGCTGGGCGGCAAGGACAACTACCCCGTCGACCGCGAGGCCGGCG
>WHSR01000138.1 GCA_009379995.1 Streptosporangiales bacterium | reverse complement strand
TTACCAGAGCCGGACTTCGCCCACGCATCTTCCATACTCCAAGATTACTCTTGTGATGCGTCTTCATACTGCAAATATCGGCCGACACGCCGAAGTGATCCGAACGCACGCTCAGCCGTTAGTAACTAAGCGGCATTGGTACTGGAACAGGACGGCGGACCCGGAACGGGTACTGCACCACTACGGTGACTGGAAATTCGACTTCGGCGGTGTTGCCGACATAGCTCGGGAGGCGGATTACGTACTCGAGTATCCTTTTGTCGATCGCGATCCGCTCCCGTATTGGTCGGCGGACCGTGTCACGCTTCTCGGAGATGCGGCTCACCCGATGTATCCCACCGGGTCGAATGGAACGGCACAGGCGATCCTCGATGCGCGGGTACTGAGCCGTGAGCTCGCCGCCCGCCCCGATGTGCGGACAGCCCTGGCGCACTACGAGCGGGAACGCCTAGCCGTAACGTCGCGGATAGTCCGCGACAACCGGAATCTCGCGGACGCGAAGATGCTGGAGCTCGTCCGGCAGCGTGCGCCAAACGGATTCACGGATCCGCGCGAGGTGATCAGCGACGACGAGGTGCGCGACATCATCGTTCAGTACCAGGAGTTGGCGGGTTTCGAGCCAACCTCCCTTAACACGAGAAACAGCCTGGACGATGAATGACGCAGGGCTGCCGAGAAGAAGGGATCACGTATGAACGAGCGTGACTCCGCCACGCGGGCGGAGACGGTCGGCAGCCTGCTGCGGCCGAAGAAGGTCCTTGACGCCCTGGAAAGCGGCGGCGAGCCGCCGGACACCGAGCGGTTCGGGGAGATTCTGAACGACGCCGTCAGCGAGGCGATAGGTCTCCAGGAGGAGGCGGGTCTCGACGTCATCACGGACGGGGAGCTGCGGCGTGTCTCGTGGGCGCAGACCCCCAGCTTCCTCGACTGTTTCGAGTCGAGGCCAGGTAGCACGACGGCCCTCAACTGGCGCGGCGGAAACGGCTCCGAGAACCCGAACACGCCACGTGCCTATCCCGCCGTGGTCCGTCGTGTGTCCCGGGCCAGGCGAGTCGGGAGCATGGCCGCGGAGTACGCGTTCCTGGCACGACACACGAACGCCCGGACGAAGTACTCGCTGGCGGCGCCGAGCTACCACCGGCGCTACTGGTCCGACGAGCATTCGAGGGCCATCTACGACAGCTGTGAGGAGTTCCTGACCGAGGTCCGCGACTACCAGCGGGAGGTGGTCGTGGAGCTCGTCGCGCTCGGCTGCGACTACATCCAGCTGGATGCCCCGAACTACGGGTCGCTGTGTGACCCCGACACCCGCGCGCAGATGGAGCGACAGGGGCGAGACGTGGCGGCGGAGCTCGCCTTCGACGCCGAGCTGGACAACTCGCTGTTCGAGGGCCTCAAGAACGTCACCAGGGCGATGCATATCTGCCGGGGCACCGGTCCGGGCGGCAGGTGGCACTCCATCGGCGGCTACGGCGCGATCTCCGGCGAGCTCTTCTCGCGCCTGGACTTCGATCGTCTCCTGCTGGAATACGACTCCGATCGAGCGGGAACGTTCGGTCCGCTCGCCGAGGTACGGCCCGGCACCGTCGCGGTCCTGGGGTTGCTGACCACGAAGTCGGGGCAGCTCGAAGACGAGGAGATCGTGGCGTCGCGGATCGCCGAAGCCGCCGAGGTCAAGCCCCTGTCCGAGTTGGCGCTCAGCACGCAGTGCGGCTTCGCCTCGGTCGCAAGCGGTAACCCCGTCTCGCCGGGGCAGCAACAGGCCAAGCTGGAGCTGGTCGCCAAGCTGGCGCATCGAACGTGGGGCGCTGCCTAGTGACCCACCCGGTGACCCACCCAGTGACCCACTCAGCCGACGCCCGGTACCGGGAAGGCCCTGGACAGCTCGACCACCTCGTCGCCGATCCGCTTCAGCTCGGCCTCGTCCTCCTTCTTGGCGGCCTCGACGGCCCGGTCGATCCAGGCGGCGATCGCCCGCATCTCGGTCTCGCCCATGCCACGTGAGGTCACGGCCGGGGTGCCGAGCCGGATCCCGGAGGGATCGAACGGCTTGCGGGTGTCGTACGGAACCGTGTTGTAGTTGACCACGACGTGCGCCCGGTCCAGCGCCTGCGCCGCGGGCTTGCCACCGACCTCCTTGGTGGTCAGGTCGATCAGGATCAGGTGGTTGTCGGTGCCGCCGGAGACCAGGTCGAAACCCCTGGCCAACAGGTCGTCGGCCAGCAGCTTCGCGTTGGACACCACCCGGTGCGCGTACTCGGTGAACTCCGCCTCGGCCGCCTCGTGCAGCGCGACGGCGATCCCCGCGGTGGTGTGGTTGTGTGGGCCGCCCTGCAGGCCGGGGAACACCGCCCGGTCCAGCGCCTTGGCGTGCTCCTCGCTGCTCATCAGCATCGCGCCGCGGGGCCCGCGCAGCGTCTTGTGGGTGGTCGTGGAGATCACCGGGGCGTGCCCGACCGGGCTCGGGTGGGCGCCGCCCGCGATGAGCCCGGCGACGTGCGCGACGTCGGCGACCAAGACGGCGCCGACATCGTCGGCGATCTCGGCGAACGCGGCGAAGTCGATGGTCCGCGGTATGGCCGTACCGCCGCAGAAGATCAGCTTCGGCCGCTCCCGGCGGGCAACGTCGCGTACCTCGTCGAAGTCGATCCGGCCGGTGTCCCGGCGCACGCCGTAGGAGACGCTGCGGAACCACTTGCCGGTGGCGGAGACGTTCCACCCGTGCGTCAGGTGGCCGCCCATCGGCAGCGCCATGCCCATGACCGTGTCGCCGGGCTGGCAGAACGCCAGATAGACGGCGAGGTTGGCGGGCGAACCGGAGTACGGCTGCACGTTGGCGTGTTCCACGCCGAACAGCTCCCTGGCCCGCCGGATGGCCAGCTCCTCGACCTGGTCGACCACCTGCTGGCCCTCGTAGTAGCGGCGGCCCGGGTAACCCTCGGAGTACTTGTTCGTCAGCACGGAACCGGACGCTTCCAGCACCGCCCGGGAGACGTGGTTCTCCGAGGGGATCAGGCACAGGGTGTCGGTCTGCCGGTGCTCCTCGGCGGTGATCAGCTCGGCGATCTCGGGATCGGCGGCCGCGACGGACGGCTGCGCACGCTCAACAGGGCCCATGACTCGACCCTAACGAAGAAACGATTGGGAGCGGATGGCAGGCTGGACGGTCACCGGTCGATGACGGAAAAATGTTCGGAGCCGGGTGAAAGGTGGGGTATGTCGAGGTTGGGTTACGGCCGTGTCCTCCTGACCGGGTCCACCGGTTTCCTGGGCCAGGCGGTGCTGGAACGGCTACTGGCCGACCATCCAGAGACCGAGATCGTTCTCCTGGTCCGCGGCCGGCCCGGGGTCTCCGCTGCCGAGCGGCTGCGCCGGCTCCTCGCCAAACCCGTCTTCGGCCGGTGGCGGAACCGGGTGGGCGAACAGCGCGCCGAACAGGTCGCCCGCGACCGCATCAGTGTGATCGAGGCCGACATCTCCCGGACCGTACCCGAGCTGCCCGCCGGGCTGACGAGCGTCATCCACTGCGCGTCGGTGGTGTCCTTCGACCCGCCCGTCGACGAGGCGTTCCGCACCAATCTGGCCGGCACCGTGAACCTGTACGAGGGGATACGCCGCAGCGTCGCCGGGGACGGCGGGGACGGCGGGGACGGCGGGGCCGGCGGGGCCGGCGGGGCCGGCGGGGCCGGCTCGGGGCACAATGCCGGGCCGCACCTGGTGCACGTGTCCACCGCGTACGTGGCGGGCAGCCGAGGCGGTATCGTCCCGGAGGAGCCGCTCGACCACACGGCGGACTGGCGGACCGAGCTGGACTGGGCGCTGGCCGCGCGGGAGACCGTCGAGCGGGACTCCCGCCGCCCGGAGGTGCTGGACCGGGCCCGCCGCGAGGCGCTGGCCGACCACCGCAAGGCCGGGCCGCAGGCCGTCGCCGCGGCCACCGAAGGGCGCCGCCGGGACATGGTTACCGAGCGGCTCGTCGAGTACGGCCGCGCCCGCGCCCGCAGCCTCGGCTGGCCCGACGTGTACACGCTCACCAAGGCGCTCGGCGAGCGCGCGGCCGAGGAGATCGCGGACGCGAGCCCGCTGTCGGTCGTCCGGCCGGCGATCGTGGAGAGCGCGCTGCGGAGGCCGTACCCGGGTTGGATCGACGGGTTCAAGATGGCGGACCCGGTGATCCTCGCCTACGGCCGGGGCATGCTGCGCTACCTGGCCGCCGTGCCCGACGGCGCCATCGACATCGTCCCGGTGGACCTGGTGGTGAGCGCGCTGCTGGCGGTCGCGACGGCGCCGCCGGAGCCGGGCCGCCCCGCCTACTACCACGTAGGGTCGGGCGCGCGGAACCCGCTGACCGTGCAGCGGCTGTACGAGCTGGTGCGCGGCTACTTCGAGGAGCATCCGCTGCCGGACGCCGACGGCCGGGGGGTTATCCGGGTGCCGGATCTCGACTTCCTCAGCGGCCACCGGGCCGATCGTGGCCTTCGGACCGCGGAGCGGGCGATGGGAGTCGCCGAGCGCGTCCTGCTGTCGCTGCCGGCCAACGACCGCACCCAGGACTGGCAGCGGGGCCTGCACCGGCAGCGGACCCAGCTCGACGTGCTCCGCCGCTACAGCGACCTGTACGGCGCGTACGTCCAGGCGGAGGTCGTCTACTCCGACGACAACACGCTCGGTCTGCACCGTTCGCTGACCAAGCGGGAGCGGGAGCGGTCCGGCTTCGACACGGCGGTCATCGACTGGCCCCACTACCTGCAACAGGTCCACTGCCCCGGCATCACCGCCAGCCTGCGGCGCATCGCGGGGCCCCGGCCGGCGGGCGGACGTCCGGGCGCGCCCGCGCTGCCGGAACGCCGCGACGTAGCCGCCGTCTTCGACCTCGAGGGCACGGTGGTCGCCTCCAACGTGGTGGAGGGCTACCTGTGGCTGCGGCTGCTGGACGCGTCCCCGCAGGAATGGCCCCGCGCCCTGGCCTCCCTCGCCCGTTCGCTGCCCCGCTACCTGCTGGCCGAGCGACGGGACCGCGGGGAGTTCCTGCGCGCCTTCCTCGACCGGTACGAGGGCGCGAACGAGGCGGAGCTGCGCGCGCTCGCCCGGGAGCGGCTGGCCGGGACGGTGCTGCGGCGCGCCTGGCCGCAGGCGGTCCGCCGGATCCGGCAGCACCGCGCGGCCGGGCACCGTACGGTGCTGCTGACCGGCGCGATCGACCTGTTCGTCGAGCCGCTGCACGCGTTGTTCGACGAGGTGGTGGCCAGCCAGCTTCGGGTGGTCGACGGGTGCTGCACCGGACAGCTGGAGCGCCCGCCGCTCGTCGGCGAGGCCCGGGCCGCGTGGCTGCGCGAGTGGTCCCGGGCCGAGAGCCTCGACCTCGCCGGCAGCTGGGCGTACGGCGACCACTACTCCGACCGGCCGGTGCTGGAGATGGTCGGACACCCGGTCGCCGTCAACCCGGACGGGCTGCTGTTCCGGCACGCCAAGCAGCGGCGATGGTCGATCGAGCGCTGGGAGGGCGACGTGCTCGGCCTGGCGGCCACGCTCGCGGAGGCGCAGGCCGCGGAGGCGCGCCCATGATCCTCGCGCTCGAGTACCACCGTTCTCCGGCCCGCTACCTCGCGGCCGGCCGCCTCTCCGCGGGCCCGCTCGCCCAGGTCACCCCCTCACTTGCCCCACTCCGCCTGGTGAACCGGTCCGAGCCGCGGCGGGCCGGCCCGGACTGGGTACGGGTGCGGCCGGTGCTGTCCGGGATCTGCGGCTCGGATCTGGCCCTGCTGACCGGGCGGGCGTCCCCGTACCTCGGGCCGCTGGTGTCGATGCCGTTCGTGCCCGGACACGAGATCGTCGGCCAGCTCATGGACGACGTGGAGAAGGACGGGGTCGTGCTGGCTGCCGGCAGCCGGGTGGTCCTCGACCCGGTGCTGTCCTGCCGGGCCCGGGGGCTCGTCCCCTGCGTATGGTGCGAGACCGGGCGCACGAACCGGTGCGACCACATCACCGTCGGGCGGGTGTCCGCGGGTCTGCAGACCGGATTCTGCGCCGATACCGGCGGCGGGTGGAGCCAGCTCCTGGTGGCCCACCGCGGCCAGCTCCACCCGGTGCCGGACGACATGCCGGCGGAGCGGGCCGTCCTCGCCGAGCCGCTCGCCTGCGCCGTGCACTCGGCCCACCGGGCCGGCGTGCCGCGGGACGCGTCTGTCGTGGTGGTGGGCGCCGGTACCGTCGGCCTGCTCACCGTGCTCGCGCTGCGTGCGCTTACTCCGGCCGGCTCGGTTACGGTCATCGCCAAGCACCCGCACCAGGGGCGGAAGGCGTACGAGCTCGGCGCGACGGACGTCCTGGAGCCCCGCCGGGCCGCCCGGGGCCTCCGGCGTGCCACCGGAGGATCGCTGCACCAGCCGGAACGCGGCAGGGAGTTCCTGCTCGGCGGCGCCGACATCGCCTTCGAGTGCACCGGAGGGCAGGGGCTCGACACGGCGGCGCGGCTGGTTCGGGCCGGGGGACGCATAGTCCTGTCCGGCATGCCGTCCGGCCCGGTCGACCTCACCCCGGTGTGGTACCGGGAGCTGGAGATCGTCGGCGCCTACGCGAGCGCTGGCGACGCACGCGAGCCGGCTTCCGGAGCGGACGACGACTTCGGTGCCGCTCTGCAGCTGGCGGCCGACGCGCCGCTGGACGGGTTCGTCGACGCCACGTACCCGCTGGCGGAGTGGCGGGAGGCGCTCGGCCACGCACTGGCGGCCGGGCGCTCGGGCAGCGTCAAGGTGGCCTTCGATCCGACCAAGGGCTAGCGAAGAGTGAGGGAGACATCGTGAGCAGACCCGGGCTCGTGCTGGAGGTGGACGAGCGCACCCCACCGGTGCTGGTCCACGAGGGCGAGGGGTTCCGCCTCGAACGCTTCCCCCTCGGCACCCGCGTGGTCTACCCACCGGACCCGCTGCCGGGTATTCGCGACGTCGAGGCCGCGATCCGCGACGCCCTGCTCAACCCGCTGGGCAGTGAGCCGCTGCCGGAGCTGCTGTATCCCGGGATGCGGCTCACCATCGTCTTCGACGACCTGTCGATCCCGCTGCCGCCGATGCAGGCGCCGGACATCCGGCAGCGGATCATCGAGCAGGTGCTGGAGATGGCGGCGGCCAAGGGAATCGACGACGTCGAGCTGATCGCCGCCAACTCGCTGCACCGGCGGATGACCGCCGCCGAGATCAAGCACATAGTCGGCGAGCGGGTGTTCGCCTCGTTCTGGCCCGAGCGGCTGCGCAACCACGACGCCGAGGACCCGGACGACATGATGCTGCTCGGCCGGACCAAGCACGGCGAGCACGTGGAGATCAACCGCCGAGCGGCGGAGAGCGACCTGCTCGTCTACGTGAACGTCAACCTCGTCGCGATGAGCGGCGGGAGCAAGTCGGTAGCCGTCGGCCTGGCGTCGTACCGCAGCCTGCGCCACCACCACAACGTGGACACGCTGCGCCACTCGCGGTCGTTCAACGACCCGGAGCATTCGGCCATGCACCACTCCTACGACCGGATGCACGAGCTGCTGATCAAGCACGTCCGGGTGTTCACGATCGAGACGACGATGAACAACGAGACGTTCCCGGCGCAGTTCTCCTTCTTGAACAAGCGGGAATGGGAATGGAGCCTGCGGGACCAGGGCGCCTTCCTGGCGGCGAAGGGGGCGAACGAGCTCGCGCCGGCGAAGGTGCGCCGGCGGATCTGGCAGGGAGTGCGCGCGCCGTACCGGCCCACCGGGGTGCATGCGGGCGCCACCACCGAGGTGCACCCGCACACCCTGGCGAACATCCACCGGCAGCAGCTCACCGAGGTGCACGGCCAGTCCGACGTGCTGCTGTTCGGGCTGCCGTACATCTGCCCGTACAACGTCAACTCGGTGATGAACCCGATCCTGGTCTTCTCCCTCGGGCTCGGCTACTACTTCAACATGTACCGGGGCGCCCCGCTGGTCCGCGAGGGCGGGGTGCTGATCATGTATCACCCGATGCCCGTCGAGTTCCACCCCGTGCACCACCCCAGCTACATCGACTTCTACGAGGAGGTGCTGGCGCAGACCACCGACCAGGCGACCATCGAGAGCAAGTTCGAGGAGCAGTACGCCACCGACCCGTGGTACATCCACCTGTACCGGAGCTCGCACGCCTACCACGGCGTCCACCCGTTCTACATGTGGTACTGGGGGGCGCACGCGATGGAGCACCTCGGGGACGTGATCTGCGTGGGGGCCAACCGCCGGGCGGCCGCGCGGCTGGGCATGCGGGCCGCGTCGACGCTGGCCGACGCGCTGGAGATGGCCAGCGACACGGTCGGGCACAGCCCCAGCATCAGCTACCTGCACAGCCCGCCGCTGACCCTGGCCGACGTTCGATGATCCGATGAGGGGAGGCCGCTGATGGGGCTCGCCAGCGACGTACGGCTGCTGCGGCGCGGACGGGACTGGCGCGGCCGGGCCACCGTCCCGCGGTCGGCGGAGCCGTGGGCACCCCGGCGGGAGAGCCGGCAGTTTCCCACCGCGTGGGCGCGTACGCCGCTCGCCCGGGCCGCCCGCGTCGTCGCCCTGGACGGGGTCCTCCGAACGCTGGCGTGGTCCCAGACCCGGCCTGAGGTGTACGGGACCGACCTGCTGAGCGACGTACGCGGGCCCGTCGTGTTCGTCTCCAACCACTCGAGCCACCTGGACACCCCGCTGATCCTCGGCTCGCTGCCGCCGTACCTGCGCCGCTGGACCGCGGTCGGCGCCGCGGCGGACTACTTCTTCGACGCACGCTGGCGGGCGATCGGCACCGCTTTGATCTTCAACGCGTTCCCGGTCGAGCGGCACGGGCAGGACCGGGGCGGGCGGCGCGGGCCGGAAGGGGGCGCCGCGCCGAGCCGATCCGGCCGGTCCGGCCGGGGCGCGGTGCGGCGGGGCGGCGGTACCTCGCTCGATACGGCGTCCGCACTCGTGGTCGACGGCTGGAACCTGCTGCTGTTCCCGGAGGCCACCCGCTCGCAGGACGGGTGGATGCGGCGGTTCCGGCTCGGCACCGCCCAGCTGTGCTGCCAGCACGGCATCGGGGCCGTACCGATCGCCGTCCGGGGCAGCTACGCGGCGATGCCCCGCGGGCGGAACTGGCCACGGTCCGGCCGGCCGACCGTCGTCGTGCGGTACGGCAGACCGCTGTATCCGGGCCCCGGCGAGTCGATGCGAGACTTCAGCGCGCGGCTGGAGCGGGCGGTGGTACGGCTGTGGGCCGAGCAGGACGTCGGATGGTGGGAGTCGATGCGCGGGTCGGCGAGCGATGACGTCCCCGCGGCGGCATCCGCCAACAAACAGTCCGCCAACAAGCAGGTCGCTGCGGCCAGAGGGCCGGATGCGGCAAGCTGGCGGCGGATCTGGGAGGCGTCCCGCCCGCTGCCTCCAGCGCAGCGGCGGCGACGGATCTGGCCCCGATAGGCGGCGGGTGTGTTAGTGGGTGTGTCGGCGGGTGTGTGCCTGGGCAACGGATCGACCAGGATAGATGCCGAAGGCGGAAACCCACCTGGTCGGGGAGAGTGCGGTGATCGATGAAGAGGGGCAGGTAACTGACCCGGCTGCCATCCTCGCGCCGCCGGAGAGGCTTCCCTCGGCGCGGGGAGCGGCCTGGGGCCGGCCGGTAGGCAAGGGACTGCTGCACCTTCTATGGCGGGTACGCGTCTACGGTGCCGAGCACGTACCGCAGGAAGGTTCGGCGCTCATCGCCGCCAACCACACCGGGATCGTGGACGGCCCGCTCATGTTCGGCACCTGCCCACGTCCGGTGCACGCCCTCACCAAGGACGAAATGTTCTTCTGGCCGCTGGGGCCTGTGCTCACCGGGGCGGGGCAGATCCCGGTCGTGCGGACCACCCTCGACGTACCGGCCCTTCGCGCCTGCCTCGGCGTGCTGCGCGACGGCCGGCTGCTCGGCATCTACCCGGAAGGCAGCCGGGGCGACGGCGACTTCGCCGCCGTCAAGGGCGGGGCCGCCTGGCTGGCTCTGCGCACCGGCGCCCCGATCGTGCCGCTGGTGTGCTTCGGCGTACGCCGCACGAACGGCAGCGTCTCGCTGCCACCCCGGCCCCGCACGCCGATGGACGTGGTGTACGGGCCGCCGTTTCGGGTCGAGGCGCCAGAGCCGTGGGGCCGGTACCTTCCCCGGCGTATCGTCGCCAAGGTCACCGAGCAGATCCACACCCGCCTCCTGGAACACCTCGCGTACGCCTGCGAGCTGACCGGCCGCGCCTCTCCCCTCTCCTGATCTTCCTGATCTCCCGCCGCTTACCGCTCTCCCGAGCTGGCGGTGGCGAACGGCATCCCGCTGCACGAGCTGACGCCGCGGCAACACCGGCTGGAGGACGTGTTCCTGCAGCTCACCGGGTCGGCGACGTCCCCGAGGTAGGAGCCATGATGTCCCGTCTGCTGCACGCCGAGCTGATCAAGCTGCGCGGCACCCCCAGACCTGGTGGCTGGCGGCGGCAGCGCTGGCCGCCGTGGTGTTCGGCACCTCCCTCACCCTCGCCCTCATCGAGGTGCGTCCGGGCGGCGACGTACGCTCGGTCCTCGCCTACTCGGGGACCGGCGGGCTGTTGCTGATCCTGCTCGGGCTGGTCTGGACCGCCGGCGACCACCGGCATCGCACGATCGTCGCCACCGCCCTGGCCGCCCCGCGGCGCCCGTCGCCGTTCGCCGCCCAGATGCTCGCCCTCGCGGTAGTGGGCGTGCTGGTCGGCCTGGCCGCCGGGGCCTTCACCGTCGCGATCACGGTCGCCTGGCTCGGCGTCGAGGGCGTACCCCTCGGCGTGTCTGGCGGGGTGATCGCGGTGGCGGTCGCCGGCGGCGCCCTCTACAGCGGGTTGGCGGCCGCCCTCGGCGGCGGGCTCGGCGCGCTGACCCGCAACCAGGTCGCCGCCGCCATCGTGCTCTTCCTCTACCTCTCCTCGGTCGACCCGCTGCTCGCCATGGCGGTACCGGACTACGGACAGTTCGGCCCGACCGCGCTCGGGATCGCGTTGAGCGGGGGCGCGGAGACGCCCGGCGGGCCCGGCATGCAGCTGCTGCCGATCGGGGCGGCGGCCGCGGTCTGGGCGGGCTACGCCGCCGTCCTGATCGCCACCGGGCTCGCCGTGACCGTCCGTCGCGATCTACGCTGAACGGCGTGGCCACGGTGGAGGAGGTACGGCGGATCGCGTTGTCCCTGCCGGAGACGGAGGAACGGCTCGCCTGGGGGATGCCGACCTTCCGGGTCCGCGGCAAGATCTTCTGCTCCCTCTCCGACGACGAGCTGCGGGAGGTCATCGTGGAGGCGTGGCGGCTGACCGCACCCAAGCGACTCGCGGCCGACTACGAAGGCTGAGGACCTCGCTAGTCGGCCGCCGAGACGACGGGCGGCCGTTCTCCACCCGGCCCCGTCGGCCGACGCAGGTCCCTGCGCAGATCCACGATCAGCGCGACACACAGCGCCGCGAGGACGAGCACGGCCGGCGACGACACGACGATCGCCCCCCACTGGAGCGCGTCCAGCCCGCCGACGACGAGCAGCACGAGCGCAACCCCGCCGACGAGCAATCCCCAGGAGGCCGTCAGCCACTTCTTCGGCTCCAGGTCACCCCAGGACGAGAACGCGCCCAGCACGATCGCTCCGGCGTCGGCGCCGCTGACGAAGAAGACCGCGGCCAGGGTGATCACCGCCAGCCCAGTCACCATGCTCAGCGGGAACGCGTCCAGCACCTCGAACAGCGCGGCCTGCGCGCTCTCCACCGCGGGCGACGCGATGTCGCGGGTGCCGGACAGCTGCAGGTCCAATGCGGTCCCGCCGAAGATAGAGAACCAGACGATGGTGGCGATGCTCGGCGCGATCAGCACCCCCATGACGTACTCCCGGATGGTGCGGCCGCGAGAGATCTTCGCGAGGAACGTACCCACGTACGGCGCCCAGGCGATCCCCCACGCCCAGAAGAAGACCGTCCAGTTCTGCATCCAGGTGCCCTCGTCGAAGGCACCGGTCTGGAACGACATCGGGATGAAGTTGAAGATGTAGCCGCCGATGGCCTGGGACAGCAGGTTGAGGATGAACTGCAGCGGCCCCAGGAGCAGCAGGAAACCCATCAGCGCGAGCGCGAGCACGACGTTGAAGTCGGCCAACCGCTTGATGCCCTTGCTCACCCCGGACACCGCCGACAGCAGGAACGCGATCGTGAGGGTGCCGACCACGATGACCAGGAGCAGCGTCGACGTGCCGACGCCCCACAGGAAGCCGAGGCCGGCGATGATCTGGAGCGTCCCGAGACCGAGGGTCACCGCGTTGCCGACCAACGTGGTCACGATCACCCATACGTTGATCCCGCGGCCCACGCCGCCGTCGGCGCGATGTCCGGTTAGCGGCCGCAACGCCGATGTCACCAGCGCTCTGCGCCGCTTGTTGTGGATCGAGTACGCGAGCACGAGCCCGGTGATTCCGAAGAACGCCCACGGGTGCAGCGCCCAGTGGAAGATCGAGTACTGCAGCCCCACGACCGCTGCCTGATCGGTACGTGGCTGCGGCCCTCCGGGCGGCGGCTCCGCGTACAGGATGACCGGCTCGGCCGCCCCATAGAAGATCAGCCCGATGCCGACACCGAGGGCGAACATCATCGCGATCCAGGAGAACGCGGAGTACTCCGGCCGGTCATCGGGATCGCCGAGCCGTAGAGCCTGTCGCAGAATGCGTGTCGCGTAAGTCTGATCTCTGTCCGCGTGGTGCAGCGGTCGGGATCGGCGGCCGGGGTTTGTGCTGGCTGTTGTCAGGTGGTGGTGGCGCGGTAGATCTTCATGAGGTTGAAAGCGGTG
>WHSR01000026.1 GCA_009379995.1 Streptosporangiales bacterium | reverse complement strand
GGCGTCCAGCAGGCCGCGCAGCGCAGTGTGGTCCGGCTGGCGTGGGAGCGGGAAGTACTGGACGGACACCAGGTCGAACGCGCCAGCTGGGGGTGGCGTGGCGGTGAGGTCGGCGCATGTCCACGCCACGCGACCGGCGAGACTCGTGCCCGTGGTGGCGGCACGTTGCAGGGCGACGCGGGAGATGTCGACCGCGGTGACCTGCCAGCCGCGGCGGGCCAGCCATAGAGCGTCCGCACCTTCACCGCATCCCACGTCGAGCGCTTGCCCTGGCGGTAGGTCGGTGACCTCGGTGACGAGTACCCCGTTGGGGGTGCCACTGAAGAGCTGCTCGCGGCTGCGATACCTGTCGTCCCAGAACTGTGTGTCCATTGTCCTTGCCTTGGTCGTTGGGGCTTGGTGGTGGTCAGAGGCCGTGGCGCCGGTTGCCCATGACCTGTGCGCAGAGGCGGGCTTCCGATTCGTGCGAGAACGGGTCACGGCGGCGCCGCACGGCGCGGCGGGTGTCCTCGATGGATCAGGGCTCAGTGGTGGGGCGCCGGCCGCCCGACCGGCCCCCGTCCGCGCGTCCCACGGTAGGGGAAATTGGCTTGTGCCGGGCGTTCTGGTCGGATATCCTTCGAACATGTGTTCCCCACAGTGCGGTTCGGCGATGGAGGGGCTGGAGCTTCTCCGCCGCGGCGCCGCGCTGCTGGCCGCGCATGATCCGGCCGACGCGCCGGTGGCGGCGGCCACGGAGCAGTTGCGGGAGTTGCGGGGGTTGATCGATGACCTGGAAGTCGAGTCCTGTCGCCGGTTGGCGCGGTTTGACGCGTGCCGAGGGTTCGAGGCGGAGGAGGCCCGGTCGGCGAAGGCGTGGCTGGTGCACGCGTGCGGGATGGTGGCTGGGGAGGCGGCGCGGCGGGTGACGACGGCCCGCCAGCTGCACCGGTTGCCGAACGCGGTCGAGGAGCAGGCCCAGGGTGAGGTCTCCTTCGGGCAGCTCCAAGTCATCGCCGACGCGGTGCATCACGCGATCCGCGCCGCCGACCCGGACGAGTGGACGCCGGACGAGCTGGCTGAGCGCGCGGAGCCGATCCTGCTGGACGTGGCGCGGGCCGGGGTGGACTGCACCGGGTTGGCCAAGGCCGGGCGGCGGTTGCATGCCGTATTGGACCCGGACGGGGCGGAGCGGAAGCTGCGGCGGCAGTTCCGGGACCGGCAACTGAGCGTGGCGACGACGTTTGAGGGCATGGTGGATGTTCGGGGGCACGGCGACCCGGCGACGGGGGTGAGCGTGCAGGCGGCGATCGAAGCCTTCACGAAACCACCCACCAGCACCGAGGATTGGTCCGCCGCGTAGCGGCGGTGGCACGCGCTGGTGCGGATCTGCGACATCGCCCTCCGCCAGGTGGGGAAGGTGCCCGACACCCACGGTGAACCCACCCAGGTCCGTGCCCTGGTGCCGCTGTCCACGCTGCAGCTGGAGGACGGCTCACCAGCGATGGAGACCGACTGGGGGCAGGTGCTGCCCGCCCCCGCGGCCCGGATGCTGTCCTGTGACAGTGTGCTGCGCCGTATCGTTACCGACCCGCTCACCGGCATGCCGTTGGATGTGGGTAAGCCGACCCGCACCATTCCGCTGCATGTGCGGATCGCGGTGACCGCGAAGTACCGGACCTGCCAGTGGCCTGGTGGTTGCGACATGCCCGTTCCGTGGTGTGATGTGCATCATTTGATGCATTTCGCCGATGGCGGGCTGGCGACCCTGGACAACCTCACCGTGTACTGCCGGGTCCACCACACCCACCAACACATCCGCGACCAGACCGAACACCGGCAGCACCGAAAAGCCGCCTGAGCGGGACTTCCTGAGGCTGCCCTGCCTGGCCTACGCCCCCGGGAGCCACACCCCCATGCTGGCCGGTCTCCGGTTGCCCCAACCTTCCGACGGAACGCCGTCCTCGCATGTCGCTGGAACCGCAGTAGCCGTGTGTGGCGTTGGGCGGCGTCCGGGTTGGTGAAGGCGACCATCCGGTCGGCCTCGGCCTCGATCGCGCTTCGATCCGAGGGCGACAGCGGGCGAAGCGGCCGCACCGTCAGCGTGACGGCGTCGTGGGTGCGGGATTCCGTCGGCATCGTCCCATGCTGAGTCGTGCCCAGTCGTCGACGCTCCAGTCGTCGGCGGCCTCGCTCGGGACGTTCGCGGAGATTTCCTCGTAGTAGATCTGCGCCGCCGATCCGGCAGTGCCGGTCAGCCAGTACAGCGAGACGTCGGTCAGGATGCGGTCGTGATCGATGCTGTCCTCGGGCAGCCCATCCTCTGGGTCGGTGAGTTCCTTCAATTTCTCCACGATCCAGGCAAGTTGGCCGACCGGTGAGTCGTGCAGCGCGTACGCAACCGTCTGCGGCCGCTTCGAGTTGCACTGCAGATAGCCGTCGTTGAAGTTCTGGCCGGGCATGGGCGTCGTCGAGGCCGTCGACGACCGCAGCTGCCTGCTGTACGTCGGCGCCGACACGCCGCAAGCACTGGTCTGGATGATCACCTCGGTCGACACCGACTTCACCCTCATCAGCGGCCCACCCGCACTCGTCGACGCCCTCCGCGCCCAAGCACCCGCTGTCTACACGCCATACTCGCGGGTTGACCGGCGTCTCGGCCCCATTGCTGGTCAACCCGCGTGGGAATATCGAATATGTACGGGTGATCTCATGTGGTGATCCGGCTGTCGGCGTGCCCTGTCGAGGAGTTGGGGTGTGGAGCTGCGGGAAATCGAGATCTTTCTGACCCTCAGCGAGGAGTTGAATTTCGGTCGAACCGCGCAGCGGCTGTACGTGTCGCCGGCACGGGTCAGCCAGGCCGTGCGCACCTTGGAGAACCGGGTCGGGGGTGAGCTGTTCGAACGGACCAGCCGGAGCGTGCGGCTGACCCCACTCGGCGAGCGCCTGCGCGACGAGCTACGTCCCGGTTACGAGCGCATCCGGCGGGCCTTCGACGTCGTCCGGGACGTCGCGGTGGGCGTCACGGGGGAGCTGCGGTCACCCAGCAGAGCTACGTCACCAGCGGACCTTCGTTCACCCAGATCATCCAGACGTTCGAGCGTCGTTATCCGGGATGCCGGGTCGTCGCCCTCGAATCGATCCCCGCGGAGGTCGTGGCGATCCGCGCCTTCGCCAAGGTGGCCGAGGAGGTGCTGGGCAGGTCCGGCGCGGCAGACGACGACGGGCGCTGACGAGGGAGGCCGGCATGGAGCTACGGGAGATAGAGATCTTCCTCGTGCTGGCCGAGGAACTGCACTTCGGTCGAACCGCACAGCGGCTCTACCTGCCACCCGCGCGAGTCAGCCAAACCATCCGCACCCTGGAACAACAGGTCGACGGCCAGCTCTTCGAACGCACCAGCCGAAGCGTACGGCTGACTCCGCTCGGTGAACGACTGCGCGACGGCCTGCGCCCGGCCTACGACGAGATCCACACCGTGATCGGTGCCGTACGGGAAGCCGCAACAGGAGTCTCCGGAGAACTGCGCATCAGCATCTACAGCTATCTCGCCGCCGGCCCTTCGTTCACCCACATCATTCGGGCCTTCGAGGAGCGGCACCCCGGCTGCCGGACGGCCGTCAGGGAGCTGAACACCATAGAGGCCCTCGGGCTGCTCCGCCAGGGCGAACTCGACGCCATCGCCGCCTGGCTGCCGATCGACGAGCCCGACCTGACCGTCGGACCCATCCTCGCCCGCGAGGAGCGGGTCCTCCTCGTCCCGGCTGGCCATCGGCTGGCCGAGCGCGGCCACGCCACCCTGGAGGACCTCGGCGAGCACACCGTCGTCGCCGGCCTCGGCATGCCAGAGATCACGCTCGACACCGTCATTCCGCGAACGACCCCCAGCGGGCGCACGATCGAACGGCGACATGGGGTCAGGACCTCGTCACGGGGGCGCCGGGGGTGGACCCCGACGACGGCTGCTTCGGCCTGCCCACCGAGCCGGGGTTGGGTGTGCGGCTCGACCGCGCGGCGGCCGCCCGGCACCCACGCACTCACGCGCACTTCAACCTGGTCCAGGAGGGCTGGGAGCGCCGGGACGTCGGCGGCGCGGCGAAGCCGTAGCCCGTCCCGGCCCTTCACAGAGTCCGTGACCCATCGAAAACGACATTTCGGGCGTGACTTTGGTCGCGAGCTTTGTGAAGCCCGTGGCAAGCGGCGCCGCGAAGGCCGGATGATGCGGGGATGGGAACGAGGCGTTTCCGGGACGGGCGGGCGGTGCTGCTGTGCGAGGGGAAGCCGGTGGCGCCGGTGGAGATCGCCGCCTCGTATCGGGCGCGGACCCGTGGGCTGCTCGGGCGGGACGGCATCGAAGGAGCGATCCTGCTGACGCCGTCGGCGTCGGTGCACACCATGCGGATGCGCTTTCCGATCGACGTCGCCTACCTCGGCAGGGATCTTCGGGTGCTGAGCGTCGTACAGATGAGGCCCAACCGCCTCGGCATGCTCCGCTTCAGGGCGCGGCACGTGCTGGAGGCCGAGTGGGGCGCCCTTGCCGAGTGGGGCGTCCGCCCCGGCGTCCAGCTCGGCATCGCTGACCCGACCAAGGGGCGGGACGGGGTCACCCGCGGGTGACCTGGACGTCTTCGACCGGCTCGAACCCGGGAACCTCGACGGTCACCGACCGTACCTCGGACGGCAGCACGTATGCGGTGTAGAGGGTGAGCCGACGTCCGCGCTCCACCGGGTTCACCTTGGGAAACGAGAACCTGGTGTTCACGCAGTAGCGGTTGTCGCCGTCGAAGCGGAGCACCGGGTGGTAGCGCTCCTTCGCCTCCGGATCCACCAGGGTCACCCCCGAGGGGGCCTTCCGGCAGGTGAAGTGCTCGAAGCCGACGGCCGGGTCCCGCTCCTCGTCGGTGAGGTTCTGCACGTCGAACGGCTGCGGTCCCTCGTTTGTGATCGTGAAGCGCAGCACGGCCAGCCCGCGGCTGTCCGCCCGGACGTCGTTGATCTCGACCTTGACCTGCTGTCCCTCCGCCGGTGCGGCGGTGGCTGCGACCGGTAGCGGGGGAGGGGAACCCGGGGGTACGGAGATCGTGCCGTTCGGCTGCCGCTTCGTGGGTTCGGCCTGAGGCGAGCCCTCCCTCGTGCATCCGGCGAGGAGCGCCCCGGCGACGAGGATGGCCGTGAGCGCGGTCGCAAGCGCCGCCCCTCTCCCGCGCTGGGCGCTGCTGCGCATCGTGATACCCCCGCTCACTTCGCGAAGCTCACTGTCACGCGTCGGTTCAGCCTGCGGCCCTCCGCCGTCTTGTTGGAGGCGACCGGTTGAGCGGAGCCGTGGCCCTCGGCCCGGAACGTGACGTCGCGTTCGACCAGTCTCTCCAGCTCGTTCTTGACCGCCGCGGCGCGCCGCTTGGACAGCGGGATGTTGATGGCGTCGTTGCCGGTGATGTCGGCGTGGCCGTCGACCCTGACCGTCTTGGCGGACGACCTGTCGATCTGTTTGGCAACGTCCCGCAGGATGGAGCGCGCCCTGGGCTTGAGGTCGGCCTTGTTGAGGTCGAAGAGCACGTCGGTGGACAGCCTGACCCGCTTCTCCTTGTCGTCCTCCTCCGTCGTCCGTGACTTGTCCAGGGTGTCGGTGACCGAGACGAGCTGCTGGATGCGCGGTGAGCGCAGGGTCAGCTTGGCCGGGTCGCGCTCCGGCTGGCCGCTGGGCGGCGGCACCGGCGCGGTACTGGACCCGATGGGAACGTCCATGAGCGGCGGGGCGAACGGGATCTCCACGGACACCCGCTGCACGTCGGCCGGCGGCGCCGGGAACCACGCGAACACGTCGAGCGTCCCCCCGGGTTCCACGTTCGGGAGGCTGCTGAACAACGAGCAGACACACTCGCCGTCCGAGGCGGTCAGCGGGAAGTACGCCTTCAGGTTCTCGGCGTCGAGGAGGGCGATCCCGGCAGGGGAGCGAAGATCGTCGAGCGTACCCAGCGCCTGGCCCGCCATGTGGTCGGTGGAACCGATGTTGGTCAGCCGGAACGTCGCCACGACCGCCTGCGGGGACGGCCGGTTCAGCGACAGTAAGTCGACCCGGAACGGGAACGCCGCCATGTAGGTGGTCTGGATCGGACGAGCGCCCCACGGGTTGGCCGCTTGCGCGCCGTCCCGCCCCGCCGGTCCGCCGGCCACCAGCACCGTCGCGAACAGCGGCAGCAACAGGGCCGCCGCGGTGAGCCCGACAAGGGTGCGACGAGGGCGCGGAGTGCGGCGCATGGACGTCATCATTTCACGGGTCATTTCCGATCAATACCAGTGCGGACTCTGCGACAGCCAGAATTGCCAGGCGCCGCACGGCGTGCCGTAGCGGCTGGCGATGTAGTCGAGGCCCCAGGCGATCTGGGTGGCCGGGTTGGTGAGCCAGTCCGCGCCGGCGGACCTCATCTTCTCGGCCGGCAGTGCCTGCGGAATGCCGTACGCACCCGAATCGTCGTTGCGGGCCAGGTGGTTCCACCTACTTTCCCCGATCCAGAGGTTGTTGAGGCACTCCCACTCGGCGCCGGTCCATCCCCACTGGGCGGCCATCCGGCGACCGAGCTCCTGGTTCGCGCCGTTGCTGGCCCCGCCGAGCGGGATGCCGGCCACGCTCAGCACCGGCTCCGGGCGCGGCAGTAGGCGAAGCTGGAAAAGCGAGGCGAAGAGGCCCTGGTCGGTGACCGCTTGGCCGTTGCAGATGAGCGCACCGTCGTGCTCCTCGCGGGCCCGCTCGGCCTCCCCGCGCCCGCCCCGCTCGCTTTCGTCCAGGTTGCCGGTGTCGTTGACGTAGCAGTCGCCGGGGAAAAACACCTTCGCCGTGGCCTTGGCCCGTGCGTAGCTGTTCCGGGCTCCGGACAGCGATCCACCCTGCCGCTCCTGGCTGCGTACCGAAACGGTGATGGTGCGGCCGATGCCGGAGGCTTGGAGGTCCTCCAGAACCGCTCCGTTGCGCCGTGCGTACTCGCGGGCCCGTTCCCACACCGCGTCGGGTGCGCTTTCGTAGCGGGTGCCGTACGGCATCAGCCCCTCGGCCTGGAAGGCCAGGGCAGCGTCCCGGATCGCGGCGACCGCGCCGAGCGCCGCGGCGTCGGCAGCGGTCTGGGTACGGGTCCGCAGGTCGCCGGCCCGGCCGAGCTGCAGGATCAGCATCGTGATAGCCAGAATGCCGACAATGGCGGTGAAGATGACAGGCATGAAGACCTGCCCCTCTTCACCGCCATCGCGGTTGCGTGCCGGCAATTTGACCACGCTGGCCATGCTGGCCCCTCGGTCTACCGGTGCTGGGTCTAGCCGCCCCCGCCCGTCGCGGACAGCACCTGGTTGACCTGGTTGACGAAGTTGGTTGCCAGGTTGCGCAGCGGCTCCCGCGCGCCGGTCAGCGCCACGACCAGGGCGATCGCGATGATGATCGCGAGGCCTAGGTACTCCAGCGTGTTCTGGCCGCGCTCCCGGCGTTCCCGCATCTGCTCCGCGCGGTCGTGTACGAAGCCGGTGACGGCCAGGTAGATGGGAAGTAGTGCCTTCATGTCTGGTGCCCCCTGAGCCTTTCCACTTGCCCTGCTGATGTCCCGACGCTACGGGGAACGGGACGGCCCTCGAAGGGCCCCCGGACCCAACCTGTGCGGCGGGGGGCCCAATCACGGTTCCCCCGGCCGGTCCTCGGACGCGGTGCCGAGCCAGCGCGCGATGGCCGCACCCCGCGATTCGACGCTCAGCTTCGCGTAGATCCGGTTGACGTGGTTCTTCACCGTCTTCTCGCTGAGGAACAGCTCGCGCGCGATCTCACCGTTGGACCGTCCCCGCGCGATCAGGTCCATGACCTCGGCCTCCCGGACGCTCAGGCCGAGGCCGGCCCGGACCGCTGCCGAGTCGACCCCCGTCCCGCTCGGGGCGCTGCGCACCGCGTCCATGACCGCGCTGGCCGCGGCGGGGGAGAGGGGATGCGCTCCGGCCGCCGCCTCCCGTACCGCCCGGCCGAGCTCCTCGGCGGTGAAGGTGCCGTGCACCAGGTACCCGCAGGCACCCCGGCGAATGGAGGAACGTACGGTATCCGGATCGTCGGTGTAGGTGAGCATCAGCACCCGCGCGACCCGGCTGAGCGGCTCGGCCGCCTCGACCCCGTCGACGAGCGGCATCCGCACGTCGAGCAGCACCACGTCCGGCCGTACCTGCTCGGCCAGCTCGACGGCGCGCCGGCCGTCACCGGCCTCCCCGATCACCTCGATCTCGCCGCTCGCCTCCAGCAGCGAGGCGAGGCCGGACCGTACGACGGGGTTGTCGTCGACCACCAGGACACGTACGAGGGTGGCGGTCCCTGAACCGCCTCGAGCGCTCATCCTGACTCCGCTGGGTTCTTGGCTTCTTGCTGGTGGGTGGGTGCGCTTGCGCCGGCGGGCAGGACGGCGACGACCCGGGTGCCGGCACCGGGCGCTGAGCTGATCGAGAACGTTCCGTCGGCCCGTGTGGCGCGTTCGTGCATGCCGACGAGGCCGTAGTGTCCGCGACGGGCGAGGTCGTCCGGCCAGTCCTCGGTGTCCGGCCCGGGCGCGAACCCCCGCCCGTCGTCGGCCACCTCGAGCGCCACCCGGTCGCCGTCGCGGCGGAGGCAGACCCGTACCGAGAACGCGTCGGCGTGCCGCTCGATGTTCGTCAGCGCCTCCCGGAGGATCGCCACCGCCTCGTAGCGGCACATCAGCGGCAGCTCGACATGCGCGGCGCAGTCCAGCGTCACCGGGATCTCGGTCATCCGGGACCACTCGGTCGCGATCTTCTGTACGGCGTCTCCGAGCGGCCGGTCGAGCTGGTCGGACCGGAGGTGGGTGATGAGGCCGCGGGCCTCGCGGGAGGCTACCTCGGCGGCCGAGGCGAGGCCGCGGGCCTCCCGGGCCGCGCGCTCGGTCGACCTTTCCAGCCAGGCGGGAAGGGCTGTCGCGGCCATGGCGATGCCGCGCAGCGTCTTGGCCAGTGAGTCGTGCATCTCCCGGGCGAGGCGGGCGCGTTCCTCCGCCGCGGCGGCCGCGACCTCGGCGTTGCGGCGTGCCTCCTCGGTGCGGTCCTGCTCGTCGAGCAGCCGGCGGATGGCCACCCCGACGAACCCGACGACCGGGTAGTACGCCGGCTGTCCGATGAGCGTCTGGAAGCTCCAGTTCGCCGGGCCGATGCCGGCGGTGGCCAGCGCCCCGTAGTAGAAGAGCACCTGGAGGGCGCAGATGTAGGTGACACCGCGCCAGCGGTACAGCAGCCCGGCCAGCGCCGCGGTCACCACGGTGAACAGAAAGAACGGTCCCAGCGGACCGCCGAGGGAAAGGATCCCGTAGGAGATCACCACGTCCAGGCCGCCGAGGATCGGGTGGCGGGCCAGCCTCGGCGCGAGGCGGTCCCAGTAGTGGCTCGCCAGCCAGGAGGAGAAGACGGCGCCCGCGAAGGCCAGCAGGAAGCTCAGGGTCACCGTCCGCCCCAGCATCCCGAGCAGGGTGAGGGCGGCCAGGAACAGCCGTACCTGCAACAGCGCGCGGCACAGCGCACCCACGCGAGGTAGCACCGCGGACTCAGGTGGAAGCTCAGTCGAAGAGGACATCGGGCAACGTCGCCTCTCCGCCGATGAACAGCGCCCCAGCCAGCAGGATGATGGCGCCGGGCACCATGACAGTCGTGACGATGAGCGTGACGCGCGGCGCCGCCCGGGCGGCGCGGCGGCGCGCCGACTGCGCCGACTCCCGGCGCATGTCCTCGCTGATTTCGATGAGCGCGCGGGTCAGCGGGGCGCCGAGCTCCTCCGCCTGCAGGACCGCCGTGACGAACTGGGACAGCGGCTCGCAATTGCTGTTGCGGGCCCGCAGTTCCTCGAACGCCTCACGGCGGCTCGTGCCGACCTCCATCTGCCGCAGCGCGGTGGAGAACTCCTCGGCCAGCGGGCCCGGCATGCTCTCGCTCACCCGGGTGAGCGCGTGCCGGAAGCTCAGCCCGGCACTGACCGTGACCGACAGGACGTCGAGGAAGTCCGGCAGGGTTCGCTCGATCTCGTACTGCCGTTGCCGCGCGAGGATCAGCAGCGACAGGTCGGCCCAGAACCAGCCGACGGCGATGAGCAGGAGGCCGACGATCCAGTTGCCCCACGCCAGCATGACGAGCCCCAGCAGGCCGAACACCAGCAGGAACCCCGCCTTCCGGGCTGCGTAGGTGTCGCTGGTCATCCCGTTCGGCCGGCCCGCGGCGTTGATCCGCCGGCGTATCCTGCCCAGCCGGGCCGGCCCCATCAGACGCAGCAGCATCGGCGCGAAGCGGCGGCCTAGCGCCTCGGCCAGCGCGGTGAGCGGGGCGCCACTTCTGGTCCACCGCCGGGCGGCCGGCCGCACGTCCAGGTCCAGCTCGGCGCTGTATCGCTCGGCCAGCCTCTCGTACCGCACCAGGTACCAACCCCAGACGAACAGGACGGGTACCGTCGCGGCGACCACGACGGCGGCGAGGACGGGCAGCGGCGACATCACACGTTGATCCTGCTGACTCGGTTGACGAGGAAGAGGCCGAGGCCGAACAGGCTGCAGCCGACGACGAGGATGAGCAGGCCCGCCGCGCTGCTCGTCATTCGGTCGATGACGCCGGGGGAAATCACGTTCATCAGGAAGAGCACGCCGATCCCCAGCCCGGCGACCATGTAGCTGGTGTAGACGGACTGGGCGAAGGTGGTCTTGATCTCCCGGCGGACCTCCTTGCGGTCGTCCAGCGTGGTCGCGATGTTGCGCAGCGCGGTGACCAGCGAGCCGCCGGCGCGCGATGCCACGATGAGCGTGCTCACCAGCACCGACAGCTCCCGGGAGGGTAGCCGGTCGCTGAGGTCGCGCAGCGCCTGCTCGACCGACTGCCCCACGCGCAGCGACTCGGAGGTGTGGCGCAGCTCGGAGCGGGCCGGTTCGTCCAGTTCCTCGGCCGCCATGTCGAGGGCCGTCCGCAGGGCGAGGCCGGCGGAGGTGGCGTTGGACAGCACCCGGGCGAGCTCGGGGAGTTGGGAGATGAACTCCTCCCGGCGCCGTTCCTCGTGCCGGCGCAGGTAACGGAAGAACGCCCACCCCACGACGACGGCGGCGACCACGCCGAAGATCGGGGCGAGCAGCACCCCTATGACGTAGATGCTGGCGACCGCCGCCGCGACGAGCAGCAGAAGGAAGGTCGACACCCGGATGCGCAGCCCGGCGGCGGTGATGCGCCTGCCCACGGACCTGCCCAGCTGGGTGCGCCGCAGTCGGTGGTCGAGCCGCACCATGAGCGAGTTGGCCCGCCGTTCGGCCTCGTCGAGCGCGCTGCGCGAGGCCAACAGCCGCTGCTGCTCGGCCCCCTTGCCGTACTCCCACAGGCCGGCCATCCCAACTGCCAGCGCGAGCACCAGCACCAGCGCGATGGCCGGCGGTCCGTAGCTCAACAGGCCGCTCATGACACTTCCCGCATGTGTGCCGTGTCCTCCTGCGCACCGACCCCGAAGCTCGGCGGCACGCTCTCGCCCGCGTGCACGAGCCGGGTCGCCAGGCCAGGTGGCAGCGGGTAGTGGCGGAACTTGCCGCGCACCACCCGGTCGGGTCCCAGGGGTTCCTGCTCGAACTCCAGAATGGTCTGCAGCCGGAACTGCTCCCGGCGCCGGGACGCGACGGCCGCGACCTCCACGACGCGCCGCGAGCCGTCCGGTCCCCGGTCGAGGTGCACCAGCACGTCGACAGCGTTGTTGATCTGGTCACGGATCGTGTCGTACGGGACCTTGACCTCGCTCATGCTGGCCAGCGTCTCCAGCCGGTAGGTCGCGTCGTCGGTCGAGTTCGCGTGCACGGTGACCAGGGAACCCTCGTGCCCGGTGTTCATCGCCTGCAGCATGTCGAGGGTCTCCGAGCCGCGAACCTCGCCGACGATGATGCGGTCGGGCCGCATGCGTAGGGCGTTGCGGACGAGTTCGCGGATGGTGACCTCGCCCCTGCCCTCGATGTTGGACGGACGCGACTCGAGGCTCACCACGTGTTCCTGCATGAGCTGCAGCTCCGCGGCGTCCTCGATGGTGACGATCCGTTCCGCGGCCGGCACGAACGCCGAGAGCGCGTTGAGGAACGTCGTCTTCCCGGTGCCGGTACCGCCGGAGATCACCAGGTTGAACCTCGCCCGAACGAACGAGGCCAGCAGGATCCCGGTGGTCGCGTCCAGGGTCCCCATCCCTACCAGCTCCTCCATCTGGTAGGCGCGCGGGAACCGGCGGATGGTCAGCGTGGGTCCGGTAAGCGACAGCGGCGGGATGATGACGTTCACCCGTTCGCCGGTGGGCAGCCGGGCGTCGACCATCGGACTCGACTCGTCGACCCGCCTGTTGACCTGGGAAACGATCCGGTCGATGGTCTGGTAGAGCTGGTCCTCGCTGGCGAAGCTCGTGTCCACGCGGTGGATGACGCCGGCGCGCTCGATGTAGATGTCGTTGGGCCCGTTGACCATGATCTCGGTGATCGTCTCGTCACCGAGCAACGGCTCGAGCACGCCGAGGCCCAACGCCTCGTCGACCACCCGGCGGATCAGCGCCGAGCGTTCGCGGTGCGACAGGACCGGGCCCTCGCGGCTGAGGATGTGGCCGGTCACCCGCTCCAGGCGGGCGCGCCGCTGCGCGAGGTCGAGCGCGGCGAGTTCGCTCAGGTCGATCTCGTCGAGCAGCCGGCGCCGCCAGTGCGCGACCCCGGCCCGGCGTTCCCGCCGGTCGGCGTGTCGATCGTCATCGAGTCGATCCTTCAGTCCCATGATTCACCCGACCGGCATCTCGACCGTGCGCGTCACCGTGTAGTGGTACGGCAGGCCGTAGAGGATGGGCACCTTCGCGGAGATCCGGGCGTGCGCGGTGTCGTCGACGGTGTTCACCGAGATCTCCGCGGGCCGCTGTGAGTTCAGCCATCCGGGCAGCGCCTCGGCGGCGGCCTGCCCACCGTCGCGGCCCATGCTCTCCACCCTGGCACCGGTACGCGCGGCGTTGTCGACCCGCTCGATGGCGACGACCGTGATGTACGCCTGGAACGCCGCGATGCCGGCGATAAGCAGCCACGGTGTGAGCGTCAGGAACTCGATGGTCGCCTGGCCGCCGTCGTCGGGTTTGCCGCGGCGCCTGTGTGTCTGAGGCGTCATAGCTCGTGCACCACCTTCGCCTCGGTTTCGATCGGCCAAGGGGCGTACACGACACCCGGGAGCACGACGGGCACGCCGATCTCGACCACCACCCGGTCCCCGCAGACCCCGCCGCCGCAGCCGTAGTGCACGCTGGCACGGTCGTTCCAGGGCGCCGGGATGCGCGCCAGCGCCGCCTCCGTCACCTCCGCCGGCGGATCGCCGACCGCGGCGCGGCTCGCCCCCTCGTTGGCGGCATGGGCGGCGACCACCGCGCCCATGCCGATGAGCACTACCTGCCACACGAACACCAAGATCAACAGCAGCCACGGCGCAAGGGAGAGGGTCTCGACCGACGCCTGACCCGACTCGCCTCGAACCCTTCGGCCCCGCCTGCCGCCGGCCGTCGCCGCGGGGGCGACGCCGGGAGGTGTCACCGCGCCGATCTCGACCGCGAGCTGGCCGATCGCCCGGCGGAAGCCCTCGTCGGCCACGCTCAGCGGGGTGCCGGTGTTGACCGAGCCCTCCAGGGCGCGGAACGCCGCCGGCACAGTGGTCCGCAGCAGCGGCAGGCCGAGGATCTTACGGGCGAAGTCCGGCTGGATCTCGTTGTGCCGGCTGTGCCGGGTGAGGACCACCACCAGGTCGTCCTCCTTGCGGACCTGCAGCCGCGTCCACAGCTTGCCGAGCCGCTTCGCGGCACGCAGCGCGGGAAGGTCCGGGGTGACGGTCATCACCACCCGGTCCGCCATCTCCACCGCCATCGCGCTGCCCTCGCTCACGTGCGAGCCGCAGTCGGCGATGACGACGTCGTAGCGGGACCGGAGGCTGCCCAGGATCTGCCGGGTGGCCCGGGCGGTCACGTCCTCCCCGCGCTCACCCTCCGCGGGCGCCAGCAGCACGTGCGGGCCGGCCGGATGCACGAAGAGCGTGTCGGCGAGGACAGTCGGGTTGAGATCGTCGGCGACGTCGACCAGGTCGACGACCGTGCGGCGGTGGGTGACGTCCAGGTAGCTTGGCAGGTCGCCGCCCTGCAGGTCCATGTCGACGAGGCAGACGGTACGGCGCGCGGCGGTGGCCGCCAGCGCGAGGTGCACGGCGAGCATGGTGGTGCCGGTGCCGCCCTTGGCGCCGGCGAGCGCGATCAGCGTTCCGCCCCGGCCGGGGAGAGGACCGGCGAACGAGGCGTCGAAGTGCCGCCGCATGCTCCGCGACCACTCGCCGGCGGTGACGATGCGGGTCTGCAGCTCGTCGAGCGAGGGCTGGGCGGGTAGGACCCCGCGCGCACCCGCCTCCATCGCGGCGGTGAAGGTCTGCGGTGTCGGGTCCCCGGCCAGCAAGATGACGGCGATGTGCGGGTAGCGCAGGGCGATGTCGCGGACGAGCTCGAGGGCCGGCAGCGGGCCGAGGTCCTCGTGCACCATGACGACGTCGACGGCGTCCTCGTCGGCCAGCGCGCCCACCACGTCACCGGACGACCGTTCCACGCCGCCGATCTGAATGTCCGGAAGCTCGCTGAGCTGGGCACGCAGCGAGTTCGCCAGCGCGTGGTCGGCGACACCGAGGAGCAGCAGATAGCTCACGTCATCACCCCGACGGCACCTGGCAGATCGAGTCGTTCGCCGGGACCTCGATCTCTCCGTCGCCGATCAGCGCCAGCCGTACCTTGCTGGCGAAGCTCTCCGCGTACGTCAGCGCCAGGCTGTCGTCCGGGGTGAGAGCGAACGTGATCGGTACGACCCGGGTCTCCGCGACGGCGCCGGCGTCGTTCTCGCGCTCGGCCTGCAGCTTGCCGACGTCGATCACGCGTGCCCGGGAGATGACCCGCACCGCGCAGGACTGGGTGTCCTGGGTGTCGCCCGGGAACGTCGCGTAGATGTCGACCTGGTCGTTCGGTTCGACCTTGCCCGCCACCCCGGTCTCGGCGTTGATCATGATGGCGATCTCCCGCTGGCCGGGCTGCAGCCTCGGGGGATCGGCGACCATTCCCTCCTGCAGGAACGTTCCAGCCCGCAGGTCGGCCGTGGCTACCTTGTTCTGCAGCTGGGACACGTCGTGCAGGACCCTGTCCGGCGCCCACCGGTCCGGGATCTCGCTCTGGTCGACCATGTCCGCGGTGAGCGGCGTGTTCGCCGGTACGTCCTGCCGTAAGGTCAGCACCGGACTGCGGCTGCCGACCTCGGCGCGGACCGAGCTCACGTACCCCATCAGGATCACGAGGACCCCGACGGCGAGCACGCCCGCCAGGATCATCATCAGCGCTCCCCTTCGCTGGCGCGGGTTCATGGCACTCCACTTCCGGGCTCGGTTGGGGAAGGAACGTGACCGTAAGCCTGGGCGGGGGCCGCCCCGGTAGCCGCGCGTTGGGCACCGATCTGTGCGCCGTCGTCGCGGGCGCCGGCCGGTCCCCGGGCGGACCCCTGGTCCGGCCCCTGGGCCGATCCTCCGGCCGAGCCCTGGGCCGCCCCTCCGGGCCGGTGTCGGGTCATCCCGCAGAACGGGCACGTCGGCGCCGCCACGATCTGCCCGCACCAGCGGCAGGTGCGGACGCGGACCGAGCCCGCGGCATGGGTGAGGGCCTGGGGATGAGAGCTGAAGGCCACGTATTCGACGTACTTCTTCGTCCCCCAGTACGTGCTGCCCAGCGGCTGCGGCTGGAAGAACTGCACCCGCGCGGGGCGGACGCTCGGCAGCAGGGTGCCCCGGAACCAGTCCACGTCGCCGTCCGCCGGGACGGCGAGCACCTGCACCGGGTCGACGGGACGGTACGGAAGCTCGCCGACCTGTGCGCCGCCCTTCACCCGGCTGATACCCGACTGCGGGGACGCGGTGACCAGAAAACCGCCGGGCAGGTACGAGGAGACGTGCTGGCCGAGCGAGATGGGGATGTGTTTCAGCCCGGCGACGCTGCGTACCCAGGCGCCGGCGAGGGTCTCCCGGGCGAGCCGCGACACCAGGCCCACGAGAACGCCGGGGGGAACGTACGGCGCGAGGTAGGCGAGCTGGTCCGCGACGAGGGAGAGGGCCAGCGGGGGCAGATCCGACGGGGCGCCGACGAGCCACTCGGTCTCCAGGGCCGACCGGGCGAGCTGGATGTAGCGCTTGGCGGGTTCCGGCCGCCAAGCGGGATAGACGGCGACGACGATTTTGGCCTGGCCGAGTCGCTGCCGTACCAGGTCGAGGAAGTCGTCGGGGGGCAACGCCGGTGTGGCCGGAGGATTCGGGACGTCGGGTGTCTGGTGGTCCTGGGGGTCACTCCCGGGTACCACCCGCTCCGCGCTGGCTCCGGCAATCCCTGTGCTGGGGATGTCTCCGAGCACGAGGACACCCGTCATGGACGGCCCCGATCCGCCGCCAAGTTCGTTCCCCCGCGCTTTCGGCTTTGCATGGGCGCCCTCAAAACGTCGTCCTATGCCCGAGAGTCCTCTCGAGCGCCTCCTGATACATCGAAACTCCCAGGCAGCACCCGGCGGCGCCGTCCGTATCGTAACGAAGGTGCAAGAAATACAGGAGGGGCACAGAGCAACTAAAACGTGCAGGTTTGTGTCTGTGGTGCCGATGATCTGCCATATGGCGCCCGTTGATCTTCGGTGGCCCGGCAGGCGTGTGCTATATCATGCAATCTATGGGGACGTCCGCGGCGTCGGGGTCGGCGACGACGGTGGCGCCGGTCCCGTTCTTCGGGCTGACGCCCGAGCTACTCGAGCTGCAGCGGGAGGTGCGGGCTTTCTCCGTCGAGCGGCTGCGCCATCGCGCGCGTGAGCTCGAGTGGCAGCCGGAACCACGGGATCGGGTGGCCTGGGACCTTCTCGAGGAGGCGTCGGCGCGGGGCTGGCGCACGATGGGCCTGCCGCGCGACGCGGGTGGCCGCGGCGCGAGCGCGCTGGAGCTGGCGATCGTTGCCGAGGAGCTCGGCTACGGCGACATGGGTTTCGCGGTGCTGATCGACCAGTGCCTCAAGGCGCAGCGCATCATCTACCAGCTGTCGTCCGGGGCGACCCGGGAGCGGTTCCTCGAGCGTTTCGTGAAGGACTCCCGCTGCCTGCTCAGCATCTGCTTCACCGAGCCGGAGACGGGCTCGGACTACATCCTCGACGGCGACTTCCGGTTCGCGACGCGTGCGGAGCGGCGACCGGACGGCGGCTGGGTCCTCGACGGCCACAAGCACTTCATCTCCAACGCCCCGGACGCCGGCATCTTCTGCGTGTTCGCCTGCACCGACCCGGACAGTCCCGCGGTGAGCGGGACGAGCGCGTTCCTCGTCTTCGCCGAGGATCCCGGCTTCGAGGTCGTACACGTGCACGAGAAGATGTCCCAGCGCGGCAACAACAACGGCCGCCTGGTCTTCCGGAACGTGCAGCTGCCGCCGGACCGGCTGCTCGGCGAGGCACACCGTGGCTACGCGGGGTCGCGGCGCATCCTCAAGGAAAGCGCCATCACCGCCGGGGCGACCACCCTGGGCACCGCCCGAGCCGCGTACGAGCTGGCGCTGGAGCACGCGAAGGCCCGGGTACAGGGTGGCGCCCGGCTGTTCGATCACGCCAACGTCCGCTGCCGGCTCGCCGACATGTACTGCGAGCTCGAGGCCGCGCGCAGCCTCATCTGGCGGGCGGCGTGGGCGGTCGAGCACGACCCGGCCTACGACTACCGGCTGGGCAGTGCGGCAAAGGTGCACGCCGCCGAGGTGGCGATGCGCACGTGTCTGTCCGCGGCGGAGCTGTTCGGCGGCCTCGCCGTGATGTACCAGGAGTGCGAGGTGAACAAGTTCTTGCGGGACTGCCTGTCGTTCCTGCACTCGGACGGGGCCCAGGACAGCCATCGGCTGCGCATAGCGGCTATGACCGACGAGACGACGGCGTGAGCCCGAGATGAGAGCGCGCTGGATCGAGCGTTGGGACGGGCCGCTGCTCGACGGCGAGCGGCCGAAACCGCGGCCGGGATCGGGTGAGGTGCTGGTCGCGGTGGAGGCCTGCGGCGTCGGCCTCACCGTGCTGAACTGCATCCGCGGCAACCTCGGCGACGATCCAGCCGATCTTCCCCGTATCCCAGGGCACGAGCTGGTCGGGACCGTGGCGGAGGTCGGGCCGGGGGTGGACCCGGATTGGGTAGGGCGTCGGGCGATGGCCTACTTCTATCTCCTCTGTGCACGGTGCCGGCGCTGTCTCGCCGGGGCCGAGTCGATGTGCGAGCGCCTGGCGGGGCACGTCGGCGTGCACCGGGACGGCGGCTACGCGGAGTGGACGGTCCTGCCGGAACGGAACGTGGTCCCGCTTCCCGAGGGCATCGAGGCCACGGCGGCGACGGTGATCCCGGACGCGATCGCCACGCCCGTCCACGTGGCGGGACGTGCCCGCATCCGCCCCGGGGAGCGGGTGGCCGTCATCGCCGCCGGCGGCGGTGTCGGTATCCACATGGTGCAGGTGGCTCGGGTGTACGGCGCCGAGGTGGCGGGGCTGGAGGCGTCGGCCGAGAAGCTCGACTACCTCGAGCGGGTACTGGGCGTGCCGGCCGCCGACTCGACCGACTTCGCGGGGGTGCGGCTGCCCGCCGGCTGGGGCGACGGCCCCGACGTCGTCGTGGACCTGCTGGGTACGGAGGCCAGTCTGGAGTGGGGGCTGCGAACGCTGGGGCCGGACGGGCGGCTCGTGCTGCTCACCACCTTCCCGGGCCGTACCGTCAGCGTGTCACCCCGGGAGATGGTGTTCCGCCAGCAGACGGTGGTCGCCTCCCGCTACGCGAGCCGCTCGGAGCTGATGTTCGGTGCGCGCCTGGTGGCCGAGGAGCGTGTCCGGCCGGTCGTCGGCCGGGTGGCCGGTCCGGGCGACGTGGATGGCCTGCACGACGCCCTTCGCCGCGGCGACCTCCTCGGCCGGGGTGCATTGACCTGGACGGATCGTCAGTAGAGAAGTCCGCGATACACGAGGGAGGAAGCCCGTGGATTTCCACACCGCGCATCGCTGGGAGATCGACTGGCAGGACGGCCGGGAGGTGCTCGCGCTCGGGGAAGGGGTTCAGGTCAAGATCTTCCACCACGACCCGGCGGCCGAGCACATCGACGTGCTCATCCGGTTTCCTCCCGGGTACGTCGAGCCCGAACACGCGCACGCCTCCGAGCACTCGGTGGTCGTCCTCGAAGGCCTGCAGATCGTGCGCGGCGAGCACATGCGCCCCGGCGACTCCGTCTACGCCCCGCCCGAGGCGCCGCACGGCCCCTTCCACTACCCGGAGGGATGCGTGGTATTCGCCAGCTTCCGCGGCCCCTCGCCGCTGCACCGCTACCCGGGCTCGCCGGCCGGCGACATCTAGAGCCGTCCAAGGAGCATTACCGGCCGGTGTGGGCCCTCAGCGCCAGCCACAGCTCGACGATGTCGTCGGTACGGTTGAGGTTCCTGCCGGTGATCTCCTCGATGCGGCGCATCCGGTAGACGAGTGTCTGCTTGTGGATGTGGAGGGACGCGGCGGCGTTCTTCCACGAGCGGTTGTGCGAGAGGAAGCTGTCCAGCGACTCGACGAGACAGGAGCTGTGCGTGGTGTCGTAGTCGATCAGGTCGCCGAGCACGTGTTTGACGAGCGTGTCGGCCTCGCTCAGCGTCCTCGGCAGGAAAAGGTGGGATGTGGTGTCCTCGCCGTAGCGAACAAGTGGCTTGTGGGCCGCCTTCGCCCCCTCGAGGGCCCAGCGGCTCTCCCGGAGTGCCTCCTGTAGCCGAGATACGAGCCTCAGCCGATCGCTCACGCCGATGGTCACCGAAGAGTCGATCTCCTCCCGAAGGGCCTCGATCGCCTCCGGGGTGTCGGGCACCAACACGGTGAGGAGCGAGGTTCGGCGGAGCAGGAGGTGCGATACCCCTTGATCCTCGAGTCGCAGATGTAGGTCCGAGTGCCCGATCTCCCTGCCTTCGAAGGAGCAGGCGGCAAGCACGCGGGGCTCCTCCCCGAGACCCCGCTCCGCCAGTGCCTGCCCCGCAGACTCCGGAGATACCCGGCCGTCCAGCAGCCCGCCGAGCAGCTCGGAGCCCAGCCGTCGCCGACGCTCCCGTTCCGAGGTCTCCTTTTCCACCTCGAGCGCGGCCACCGACGTGACGTGCCGCAGGACGGTGAGGTCGGTCTCCTGCTGACCGCGCGGCAGCACGATCATCGCGGCCGGTCGGGACGCCGGGACCGCCATGGCCACCGCCGGCCGGCTGCCGCGCTCCAGCCGCAGGAGCGCGGGTATCGGCTTGGCCCGCACCGAGGCGGCGGCGGTCAGCGTGGCGACCACGTCGCTCGGCGGCTCCGTGCCCGGCAGAAGGGAGAACCCGCGCTCCGGGTCCACGACGTACAGGCCGCAGCCGACCAGCTCGCCCAGCCGGGCCATCAACTCGGCGCCCGACAGCCCCGCCGCGGCGGCCGAGCGCACGGTCTCGTAGATCTGCTGAGTCCGTGCCAACAGCTGTCGCTGCTCGGTCGTGTTGGCGTCGGCGACCGCACGGGCGATGGCGGTGAAGGGCACCTCGTACGCGGTCATGAGCACGGGGAACGACAGCTCCTCGGCGGCCCAGGCGAGCTCGTCGCTGAGATCGGGCGCCTCCATGCGCTCGCCTATGAGCAGGCCGCTCACACCCGCGTTGGCCAGCCGCTCGACGTAGGCCCGCTGCGCGGAGGGCTCCTCGGCGATGGCAAGGCCGGTTGTCATCAGCAGCTCGCCCGAGTCGAGCCACTCCGTGGGGTCGGGAAGCTCGGAGACGTGCGCCCAGGTGATCTCCCGGTCGATCCCGGTAGCTCCGGCGTAGACCCGCGTCCCGAGGTCCGGGATGCCCACCAGCTGACGAACCGTGATCGCCATGCTTATTCATATCATCGTATGAATCAATGGTTCAAGTCTATACATCGGGCCGATTGCGTGGCCCGGGAGATCGCCACCACTCTGCACAGGATGGAGGGAATATGAACCGCATCGCTCGGGAGGGCGACACAAAGTTCTGGCATCCGTTCTCCGACATGGCCGTCGCGCGGAAAAGCGAATTCGTCGTTTCCCGCGCCGAGGGAGTATGGGTGTGGGACACGTCCGGCAAAAGGTACCTCGACGCGACAGCCAGTCTTTGGTACGCGAACATCGGTCACGGGCGCGGGGAGATGGCCGACGCGGCCGCCGCGCAGATGCGCCGGCTCGACGCGTACTCGACGTTCGGTGACTTCGCCAACGAGCCGGCGCTCGAATTGTGTGCTCGGCTGTCCGACCTCGCCCCGATGCCGGACGCCCGCGTCTTCTTGACGAGCGGCGGGGGCGACGCGATCGATACGGCCGCCAAGCTTGCCCGCCTGTACTGGTCCATCCAGGGCGCCGGCGAGCGCGTCCACATCATCGGCAGAACCAACGCCTACCACGGCACCCACGGCTACGGGACGAGCATCGGCGGGATCGAAGCCAACCGAGTCGGCTGGGGCCCCCTGGCGACCGGCATGTCCCTGGTGTCCTACGACTCGGTCGAGGCACTCGAGGCCGAGGTGAAGGCCATCGGGCCGGAGCGGGTGGCCGCCTTCTTCGTCGAGCCCGTGGTCGGGGCCGGAGGCGTCCTCCCGCCGCCGGCCGGCTACATCGAGGCGGCCGCCGAACTCTGCCGGGCGCATGGCATCCTCCTCGTCGTCGACTCCGTCATCTGCGGCTTTGGCCGTCTCGGCACGTGGTGGGGCATAGAGCGATGGGGCGTCGAGCCGGACATGATCACGTTCGCCAAGGGCGTCACTAGCGGCTACCTTCCCCTGGGCGGCGTGGTGATCTCCGATGCCGTGGCCGCGCCCTTCTGGACGGAGCCGGGCGCGTACACCTTCCGGCACGGCCCCACCTACGCCGGCCATCCCACCTGCTGCGCCGCCGCGCTGACGAATCTCGAGATCCTCGAGCGGGAGAAGCTGATCCCGCGCGGCCGCGAGCTCGAGGGTGCGCTGCTAGGTGCGCTGGCGCACCTCGCCGACCACGACGGCGTCGCCGAGGTGCGCGGCGGTCTGGGGCTGTTGGCGGCGGTCGAAATCGATCCAGAGGTGCTGCGGCGGGTTCCCACCGCGGTGGCCGAGGTACAGAGGCGAGCCCGAGATGCCGGTGTGCTGGTGCGGCCGCTCGGGAGTTCGGTAGCGGTCTCGCCGCCGCTGATCATCGAAGAGTCGGAGCTGGAGATGATCGGCGACGCGTTGGCGACCGCGTTCGACGGGCTGTCGGGGGCCACATAGGAAGGATCCTGCGGACATGGCAGGCACAGAGACAAACGTCCCGAGGCTCGAAATATCGCGCTTCGACGACCCGCGAGTGGCCAAGGCGGCGCGGACGGAAGACTACTCGCTGCACGCAGTTCCGCGGTCGTGGCGCAATTCACGTCCTTCGCTCGCCATGGCGTTCTACGCGATCCTGAGCGCGATGTTCTATTTGATTGTGTCGGCGACCACCGCGCTGGCGGTCGGATCCGTCAACACAATCATCGGCATGGCCGCCGCCGCGCTGGCGACGGGCGTCATCAATTACTTCATCAGCGCCCACGCGACGCGCACGGGGCTTTCCGTGGCGCTGTTCTCCCGGTCGATGTTCGGCCAGCTCGCCGCGGCTCTCGCCACGCTCATCTTCGGCGCCACCGCGGTCTACTATGCCGTCTTCGAGGGGTCGGTCATCGCCGCCGTATTCCACGAGTACTTCGGCGGCCTGCCGCTGCAGGGCTGGTACCTGGTGGTCGTCCTCTACAGCATTCCTCTCGTCATCGGTGGCGTCAGGGTTTGGCTGGACAAGGTCAACGGTGTCCTGCTGCCCTTCTACTGCGTGGGAATCGCGGCCGCGATCATCATGGCGATCGCCGCACACGGCTACAGCAACGAGTGGCTCACCTTCCAGCCGGGCGACACGGGCGCCTCCGCCGGGCCAGGTTGGATCTTCGCCTTCACCGTCTACATGGGGGTGTGGGTCCAGATGATGTTCACGATGGACTACGCCCGCTACGGGCGCCCAGCGGACGAGCGCTTCAACGGGATCGTGACCTTCGGACCGGTCTTCTACCTGCTCACCTGGCTGCTCAACGGCCTGATCGGGCTGTTCCTCCTCTTCACCATCCCGACCCGTGGTGAGCTCACCGAGACCTCCGGGGTGCTGGGTATCGTCTCCCTGCTCGGTGTGGGCGGCGTGATCTTCGTGTGGGCGAGTCAGACGCGCATCAACACCGCCAACTACTATCTCGCCTCCACCAACCTGCAGAGTTTCTTCGCCCGCGTCTTCAAGCTTCGGCTTCCTCGAGTCGCGTGGGTGGGCATCGTGGGGATAGTCGTCTTTGCCATCATGCTGACCGACGTCTTTTCCTACATCCTGCAGGCGCTGCGGGTACAGGGCGTATTCGTGGTGAGTTGGGTGGGCATCGCGATCGCGCAGATCGCCTACGAGCGGCTGCGCCGTTCCGGAGCCGAGTCGGAGTTCCGCCCGGGCCGTGTTCCGCTTGTCAATCCTGCGGGGGTGATCGCCTGGCTTTCTTCCACGGCCGTCGGTATCTACCTGCTGTTCGGTGCCGGAGCCTTCGGTGCGACCTGGGCGCCCCCGATAACCTTTGTGCTGGCGGTGGGCATCTATGGGGTGGCGCTGGAGTTCGCTCGCCGCAGGTGGTTCCTCCTCTCCCGACCGCACGACCCCCGCGACGAGGTGGATGATCCGTGGGAGGACCGGGTTCTGTGTGATTTCTGTGGACGCTCGTACATTGCGTACGAGATGGATCGCCATCCCGGCTCCGGACACCGGCCCATCTGCGCCGAATGCGCATCGGCAAACACGTCCCTGTATCGCGAAGCCCGAAGGGAGGCCGCGACCTTCCGGGAGGAACCGGCGTCGCAACTTTCGTCGGCCGGGAGCGAGGGAGTTTAGGACGTGCCCTATCGAATCGCCGTCGACACCGGAGGGACCTTCACCGACGTCGTCGTGTCGGACGAGGAGGGCCGGCTCCATGTGGGAAAGGCGCCGACAACCCGGGCGCGGGCCTTCGACGCGATCGCGGAGGCGCTCGCGGGCGTCGCCGAGGAAATGGGCCTCGACGTCGGGGGGCTCCTTGGCTCCGCTTCGGGATTGACCTACGGTACGACCCGCGCCACCAACGCGATAGTCGAGGGAAAGACCGCTCGGACCGCTTTCTTCACGACCGCGGGGTTTCCCGACATCCTGCTGCTGCGGGAGGGCGGGAAACAAAATCCCTTCCGTCAGATGCCCTACCCTCCGCCGTACGTACCGCGGCACCTGACGTTCGAGATCCCCGAGCGGGTCGACTCCGACGGAGGTGTGTTCACCGCCCTCGACGAGGGGTCGGTCCTCGGCGCGATCGAGGGGGCGCGCCGAGCGGGCTGCGAGGCGGTGGGTGTGTGTCTGCTGTGGTCGACGGTCAATCCAGAGCACGAGCTTCGCGTCGGCTCGATGCTCGACGAACACTGGCCCGGCGTGGCCTACACCCTGTCCCACCGGCTCAACCCCATCGTCAGGGAGTATCGGCGCGCCTCGGCCGCGGTGATCGACGCCTCGCTGAAGCCGCTGATGCGGGACTACCTCACCACGATGGAGCGTGATCTTCGGGAGGCGGGGTTCAAGGGGAACCTGCTCATCACGACCTCGTACGGCGGCTCGTGGAGGCGTGAGCTGATCACGGAGAAACCCATCTACACGGTGGGTTCGGGTCCGTCGATGGCGCCGGTGGCGGCGAAGACGTACGCGGCCGCCGAGTTCGGCGAGGAGGACGGCGCGGGGGACCTCGTCGTCTGCGACACCGGCGGGACCACCTTCGACGTCGGTCTGGTGCGCGACGGGGAGATCCAGACGACGCCCGAGACGTGGCTGGGGCCGAGATGGACCGGCCACATGACCGGCATTCGTTCGGTCGACGTGAAGAGCATCGGCGCCGGCGGGGGCAGCATCGCCTACGTCGACCCCGGAGGGCTCCTGCACGTCGGGCCGCAGAGCGCCGGCGCGGAGCCGGGCCCGGCCTGCTACGGCAGGGGCGGCGTGCGGCCGACGGTGACCGACGCGGCGGTCGTCCTGGGCTACATCAACCCCGAGTACTTCCTCGGCGGACGGCTGTCCCTCGACGCCGGGATGGCGGCGGACGCCATCGCGTCGGGCGTCGGCGAACCTCTCGGCATGAGCGTGGAGGAGGCGGCCTCGGCGGTACTCACCGTCGCGACGGAGAACATAGTTGGAGCGACCCGGGAGATCACCATCGCCCAGGGGATCGACCCGCGAGAGGTCTCCATGGTCGCGGGCGGCGGCGCCGCGGGGCTCAACGTGGTGCCCATCGCCAGGGAGCTGGGTTGCCGGGGCGTCCTGGTGCCGAGCACCGCCGGGGCGTTGAGCGCCTGCGGCGCGCTGCACGCCGAGCTCGTCTCGGAGTTTGCCGTCAGCGCGTTCACCGAGACCGGCGACTTCGACTACGAGATGGTCAACGCGGCCCTGGCCGAGGTGGAAAGGCTGGCCGACGAGTTCTTCGTCGATCTCGGCGACATGTCGCTGCGGGACACCGCCAAGCAGTATCTCGTGGAGGCGCGCTACCCGATGCAGGTGTGGGAGCTCGAGGTCGAGCTGCCGAGCCGGCGCTTGCACGGCGAGCGCGACGTACACGCGATGGAGGAGGCCTTCCACACGGCGCACGAGCGCGTCTTCGCCGTCAAGGAGCCCGGGCAGTCCATCGAGTGCGTCAACTGGAAGGTGCGGGCGAGGGCTCGGCGGGAGACCCCGTCGGTCCACACCGGCGCGAGGGCGGCGGAGAGCCCGAGGGCGCACGGGGCCGGGCCGGACTCGCCGACCCGCGGACGCGCCTACTTTCCCGGCTTCGGCCACGTCGAGGTCGAACGGCACCCCGGCGGCTCCCTGCCGCCCGGTGAGATCGTCGTGGGGCCGGCGATCATCGAGGAGCCGACCACGACGCTGGTCATCTACCCGGAGTCACACGCTCGGGTGACGGCGGCCGGAAATTACCGGATCGAGTTCACCCGGGATACCCCATCCGCCCTCGCCCTCGCCACGGCGAAAGGAGCGAAGGCGTGAACGACTTCGATCCCGTTCTGCTGGCGGTTTTGTCGAACCGCATGGAGAGCATTGTCCGCGAAATGGAGAACACGCTGCTGCGGTCGGGACGGTCGGCGGTACTCAACCTGGCCCGCGACTTCTCCTGCGCCATCGTCACCGGGGACAACCGGCTGCTCTCGTCCGCCGAAGGGCTTCCCGTGCACGTGATCGGCATGGAGGCCCTGGCGCAGGCGATGACCGACCTGCACGACGACATAGCCCCCGGAGACGCCTTCCTGCACAACGATCCGTACCTGGGCAACACCCACACCGCCGACCACACGATCCTCGTACCGGTGTTCTTCGCCGGCCGGCACGTCTTCACCGCCGCCGCCAAGGCGCATCAGGCCGACTGTGGGAACGCCGCGCCCTCCACGTACATGCCGTTCGCCCGGGACGTGTACGAGGAGGGCGGCCTCATCTTCCCGGCGGTGCGGGTGCAGCGGAACCGCGAGGACGTCCAGGACATCATCCGCATGTGCCGTCGCCGTATTCGGGTGCCCGACCAGTGGTACGGGGACTACCTCGCGATGCTCGGCGCCGCCCGCATCGGCGAGGCGCGCCTGGCCGAACTCTGCGAACGCTACGGGCTGGACGTCGTCGAGGCGTTCGTCGAGGAGTGGTTCGACTACTCCGAGCGCCGCGTGCGCGAGGTCATCCGCCGGATGCCCCCGGGCACCTTCGAGGCCGAGGGGCGGCACGACCCCCTCGGGCCCGGCCACGAGAGCGTGCCCATCAGGGTGCGGGTAGCCGTGGACCCGGCGGAGGAGCGGATCGAGGTCGATCTGACCGACAACATCGACTGTGTCGACGCCGGGGTGAACCAGTCGGTCACGTGTGCCACCAACAACGCCATGACGGGGGTGTTCAACAGCATCGATCCCGATATCCCGCACAACTCGGGCACCTTCCGCCGGGTGAGCGTGAAGCTGCGGGAGAACTGCGTGGTCGGCATCCCCCGCTTCCCGCATTCCTGCAGCGTCGCCACCACCAACGTGGGGGAGCGGCTGGTGGTGACCACCCAGCGGGCGTTCGCCGAGGCGCGCGACGGCACGGGCCTTGCGGAGGGCGCGTGCGGAATCGGCCCCGGCTTCGCCGTGGTCTCCGGCAAGGATCCGTTCCGCGACGACCAGCCGTACGTGAACCAGATGTTCCTGGGCTCGCAGGGCGGGCCGGCCGGCCCCGAGCACGACGGGTGGGTGACCTACGGAAACTCGGTGACGAACGGGCTCATGTACCGCGACGTGGTGGAGGTCATCGAGCGCAAGTACCCGATCCGCGTCTCACAGCTTCGCATGCGGACCGACTCGGAGGGGGCGGGCCGCCGGCGGGGTGCACCGGGGGCCGTCGTGTCGTACGGACCCCGCGCCGGGAGACTGACCGCCAACTACGTGACCGACAACCACCACTACCCGCCGCTAGGCGTGCGCGGCGGCGGTACGGGCGCCGCCTCGCTGCCGCGGAGGGTCCACGCCGACGGCGGCGAGGAGGACGTCGCGCCGATCGGTGGCCAGGAGATCCCGGTGGGGGAGGAGCTGATCCACCTGCTCAGCGGCGGCGGGGGGTACGGCGATCCGCTTGACCGGGAGCCGGAGCGGGTGCGCGAGGACGTGCTCGCCCGGTGGGTCAGCTTCGAGCGGGCCCGGGAGGTCTACGGCGTGCTCTTCGAGCGGGACGTGCCCTCGGACGAGCTCGAGGTCGACGCGGAGGCCACCCGGCGCAAGCGCGAGGAGCTGAGGAGACGCGGCGTGAACCACGATTGCAGGGCCACGTGACGATCGGATTGCCCCGGGAGACGAAGCAGGGCGAGCGGCGGGTGGCGCTCGAGCCGGGCGCCGTGCGTACGCTGGTCGACGCAGGCCACCGCGTGTTCGTCGAAACGGGAGCGGGTGCGGCGGCCGGCTTCGACGACGAGCAGTACGCCAACGCCGGCGGGGTCATCCGGGCCTCCGCGGAGGACGTCTGGGCGGCCGACGTGGTGGTGAAGGTCAAGGAGCCGCAGGCCGGCGAGTACGCGTACCTCCGCCCTGGGCTCACCCTTTTCGCCTATCTCCACCTGGCGGCCGCCCGCGAGCTCACCAACGCGCTCGTCCGGGCGGGGGTGCGAGCGTACGCGTTCGAGACGCTCACCGAACGCGGGACGTTGCCGCTTCTGGCTCCGATGAGCGAGGTCGCGGGGCGGTGCGCCGCGATCGTGGGCGCCAACTACCTGGCCGGAAACGAAGGCGGGGCGGGTGTCTTGCTCGGTGGCACCGCCGGCGTACCGCCGGGGCGGGTCACGGTGGTGGGCCTGGGGGTGTCCGGCGCCGTCGCGGCACGCGGGGCGCGCGGGCTCGACGCCGAGGTGGTCGGCGTCGACGTCGACATGGACAAGCTCCAGCAGGCGAAGCTGTCGGGGACCGTCACTTCCACCGCCGCGTCCAGCTCCGCCCAGCTCGACGAGCTGGTAGCGGTCTCCGACCTGGTGATCGGCGCGGTGCTCGTTCCCGGCGCCCGCGCCCCGAGGGTGCTTTCACGCGATCAGGTGGCTTCCATGCGGCCGGGCTCGGTGATCGTCGATCTCGCGATCGACCAGGGAGGGTGCGTCGAGACCTCGCGGCCCACCAGTCACGGCGATCCCGTCTTCGAGGACGAGAACGTGCTGCACTACTGCGTCACCAACGTCCCGGCACGCTATCCCAGGACCGCAAGCCGCGCGCTGTCCGCGGCGTTGGCCCCGCGGCTGCTGCGGCTGCTCGCCGACCCCTCGGACCCGGACATCGCGACGGCGCTGAACGTCCGGGACGGCGAGATTGTCCATCCCGCGGTCGCGGCGATACACGACAGGAACTCCTGATCACCGACGACCGTGCCCCGCCGCCGCATTAGCCAGCATTATTACGCTGAGTTGGTTTCGCAACCTTAGTCCGCTCGACCGCACATTTTATTCGGATCTCGATGTTAATTCCGCGGCCATATCCACGCGCCATTCAGGTAATGTACGAGTTCGAGGGTGGTTACGATGGGTTACTTCTCGTGTCGAATTGCGTGAGACGGGTGGTGGCCCGCCGTGGTTCGTTCTACCGTGCCTGTCATGTCCGTTATGAGTCGGAAGGTCGGCACACCTGGGTGGGACCAGGTCTCATGAGCTGTTGGTGAAGGTCGGGGGGTTGGCCGCACCGTAGAGGACGCGAGGAAAGCAGTGAGGGACACACTAGGGAGGGGCCCTCATGAGTGAGCAGGAGATCACGGCACGCGGCGAGGGGCTGGTCTGGGAGGACATCCAGCGCGTCGGCAGGGAGGCTGACCGTCTCGCCCGCGAACGCGACCGGCCGGTGGTCGAGCTGTTGGAGGCACGCGCGGAGGTCTACGAGCGACTTGCGACGCTCTGGGATGAGCTGGGCGATTTCGCACCCGGGCCGGCCTGGGTGGCGGCCGTGCGCAGTTTCGGCGACCTCTACCGGGCCGAATCCACCAACCAGCGGGCGTTGGCCGCGCGTGAGCAGGCCGGCGGGCGGCGGGGCGCCACGGCGGACAGGTCGGTTGTGGACAGGTCCCCCGCGGACAGGACAGCCGCGGACAGGACCGCTGTGGACGGGTCAGCCGCGGAGGGGTCAGCCGTGGACGGGACTGCGAGAGACAAGTCCGTGAGGGACAAGTCCACCGTGAACGGGGCGGCGGATCCGCCGAACGCCGCCGCCACGGAGCCGGACCGGTCCGAGGATCCGGAGGCCCGCCCGCACGACCCGGCCGCCGAGGGCGAGGCCGACATCGTTCCACGCGAGCGTTCCAGGACGAGCTGACCAAGGTCCGGCCCGGCTCGCCGAGACTCCGCGAACATCTGATTGGATACGCGGGTGGTTGAAGGGCTGGCGCCTGGTCTGGAGTACGAGTTCGCGTTCCAGGTACCGGAAAACAAGATCGTCGCTGCGTTGTACCCGGAATCGGCCGAGTTCGCGGCGATGCCCCGGGTGTTCGCCACCGGATTCCTGGTGGGGCTGCTGGAGTGGACGTGTATCCAGGCCGTTCTGCCGTACCTGGACTGGCCGCGCGAGCAGACAGTTGGCATCCGCATCGACATCACTCACGAGGCGCCGACGCCGCCGGGCCTGACCGTCACCGCCCGGGTCCGCCTGACCGAGGTCGACGGTCGGCGCCTGCTGTTCGACGTGACGGCCACCGATGGTGCCGACGTTATCGGCAGAGGCACCCACGAACGCGCCGTCGTCGACGCGGCCCGCTTCGCCGAGCGTGCTCGGGCAAAGGAGCCGTCGCCGTGACACGAGCCGCTCTCCGCTGTTCCGGATCCGGAAAAGTGCTCCTGAACTCGGCGAATGCCGGTGGTCAGCCATTCACCGCGAGGCAGGAGCACTTTTCCGGTGTAGCTGCGGATTGGTCCTCGAGGTCGGAGGCGTGCGTCACTCGGGGGACGGCGCGGCGCTCTGGGCGGCGGTCTCCGCAGGCGTTGCCCGCTGCCGGTTGCGCGCGAGGAAGTCGCGCACCCGGATCTCCGACAGCAGCGCGTCCGCGAGGTGCTGCATGTCCTGACGCCGTTCCTTCCAGCCCTGCTCCGAGCGTGGCTGCAGGTCGAGGGCGCATACCGTGCCGATGACGGTGTTGGTGTCGTCGACGAGCGGGGCGCCGATGTAGGCGCGGACGCCGATTTCGTCGATGACCGGGTTGCCCCTGAAGCGCGGGTAGGCGAGGAGGTCGTGCAGCGCCAGGGGCGAGCGGTTGGCCACCACGTGCGGGCAGAAGCCGTAGTGCAGCGGCATCGTACGGTCGAGGTCGGGCATGTCAAAGACGATGCCGTCCTTCGGTGTACCCGATGGAGCGAACAAGCCCCGGAACATCTGAAGTTTGTCGCTCACGAAGTTGACCATCGCCAGCGGCGCCTGGGTGAGGCTGGCCGCCAGCCGCGCGAAGCGCTCGAAGGCCTCGTCGGAACTGGGGTCGTCCAAGCCGAGGTACTGCAGGCGGTCCACTCGTTGCCGGCGGACGTCCTCAGGCTCGTAGGGCGCCCCTTGGTCGGGCGTGGGGGTTCCTGTCAGCGAATCCATGGCTGCACATGAAAGCAGATCTCCGCGCCGTGTAGGCACCGAATCGAGCTGTCTGCTGGTCATCGCGGGTGTGGCCGCAACGCCCGGCCGCGGCTCCCGAGTGGGCCTTCCGGTGGAAGATGCGAAGTGGTACATTCACGATTAAATATGCACTATCGTGCATATGTCGGACCCGCTGCCCTGGCCACCGATTGGAAGGGTGTCGTCCTCTTGGACGCCTCAACAGCATTCGTCCGCGTCGTTCTTTCGTACATCCAGCTTCGAACACCGGCACCATACCGAGCGAACCTCGGTGAACTGCATGGCTTCCAACTCGTAGGTGCATGAGCAGGCACAACTTGCAGCGCAGGAGGGAACCCCGACGATGGTGGCGATGGACTACTTCGTTGACCCGCAGCACAAGAGGCTGCGAGCGGAGGTCCGCCGCTTCGCCGAGGAGGAGGTAGAGCCTCGGGTGGCGGGGATGGAGGCGAAGCAGGAGGTCGATCGGGACCTGTCTCGGGCGATCGCCCGGCAGGGCTGGATTGGGGTGACCATACCGTGCAGATACGGCGGTATGGGCATGGGACACCTCGCCAAGACGATCATCATCGAGGAACTGTCCCGGGTCAGCGCGGCAATGGGGGCCATGGTCCAGGCTTCGCAACTCGGGGTTGCGAAAGTGATCCACTTCGGGTCGGAAGAGCAGAAGGCGCACTGGCTGCCGCAGGTCGCCTCCGGGGATTGCCTGCCGACCATCGCGGTGACCGAGCCGGAGTCCGGCGGCCACGTTCTGGGAATGACGGGGACGGCCGAGCGTCGAGGGGACGAGTACCTTCTCAACGGCCGCAAGTGGTTCGTTGGCAACTCCCACATCGGTGATGTGCACGGGGTGGTGCTGCGGACGGGCGAGGGCTCGCACGGGTTGACGGCCTTCCTCGTGGAAAGTGACCGTCCGGGCTTCCGGCTCGGTGAGCTGGGCGATCCCTTCGGTCTGCACGGCTTCAGCTTTGGCGAAATCATCTTCGAGAACTGCCGCGTACCCGTCGCCAACCGGCTGGCTGACGAGGGACAAGGGCTGGATGTCGCATATTCCTCCAGCATCCTGTATGGGCGGCCAAACCTGACGGCGGTATCTCTGGGTATCCACCGGGCTGTGGTGGAGGACACCGTGCGGTTCTGTCGGGAGCGCACGGTGTACGGCAAGCCGCTGGGACAGCTGCCGAACATCCATCTCAAGATCGGGCAGATGCAGTCCCGTCTGATGATCGCCAAGCTGGCCGCCTATCACGCGACCCATCTTCTGGATGGGGGGCTACCGTGCGACGCCGAGCTGATCAACGCCAAGCTGATCAACTACGAGTACGCGACGGCCTCGGCCAAAGACGCGATGGAGATCCACGCGGCACGGGGTCTGCAGCGCGTACACAACATCGAGCGCTACTACCGGGACGCCGTTCATATCTACGCGCCGGCCGGCACCGCTGACATCCAGCGGCACCGCTTGGGGCAGGTCGCCTTCGGGACCTACGGCCAGGACTGGTCCACCCGGCTGGCCGGCCGTATCGGCTGTTCGGAGGCGCCCGCCGAGGCGGCGGTGGGAGGAGTTGACGCGTTGGGGGGTGCCGCGTCCGCTTCCTGGTAGGTGGACGCCTTCGGGTGTTCCGCCGAATCTCCGCCGGTGCGGCTGGTACGGTGCTTCGGGTCGGCCAACATGACGCATCTCGTTGCGGGGGCGGTGTTGCACGATGCCGGATCCGGTCGACTATTCCGTACGCGCTACGTCCTTCTTCCGACGAGGGAGTCAGATGTTGGGCATACGCCAGCACACCGGGCTCCAGTTCTGGCGCCACGCCTCTCTGCGTACCTCCCTTATCTTGTTGGTCCTCCTACCCAGCGTCGCCCTCGCCGGGCTGGGCGGATGGGCGGCGAACGCGCTGCTCAACGACTCATTAGAGGAGCGCGCGGAGGCGCGGCTGATGAGGTCCGTTGGCGTGCCGGCCTACGAGGTCCTCGCCAGCCTGCAGGAGGAGCGGCGCCTGACCGCCGTCTGGCTGGCTGCACCGACGTCCTCCGATCCCGCCCTATACGCGGGTCGCCGGCAGACCGACGCCGCTGTCGAGGAGTACCGTCGCCAGACGGACGCGGCGCTGGAGGGTGCCGGCTCGCAGGTGTCGGGTCGGGCGCGTGCGGTCCGGGGCGAACTCGAAGACCTGTCCCGGCAGCGGGCCGCCGTCGACAGCCAGTTCGTCTCGCCGGCCACCGCGTTTCGGTACTACACCAAGACGATCACCCTGATAGGTCGCCTGCAGCAGGCGCTGTCCCGTACCTCCGACGGCCAGCTTGCCAACGGGACGGCTGCCGTGGCGGCATCGGTTCGGGTAGGCGAGATGATCGCCCGTGAGGATGCCCTGCTGTCAGCGGCTTGGGTCGCCGACGAGCTGAGCTCGGCGGGTCGCAGGGACTTCGCCGAGTACGTGGCCGGGCAACGCCTCGTCGACACCGAACAGGCCGACGGAAACCTTCCCGCCCGCCATTCCCGGGACTACGAACGCATCACCGCCAGTCCACAGTGGGAGCAGATGGCGTCCATCGAGGATGCCGTTGTCGTCGGTCGGGGCTCGACGCTGCCCGCGCAAGCCGACCAGTGGCGGGACGCCGTGGATCGTACGAGCACCGATCTGCGGGAGCTGAGCATGGCGTCCTTCGACGCCGTGATCGATGAGAGCACCTCGCGGGCAAACGATCTCCTCTTGCGCACGTCCGCGGGCGGCGTCGTGGGGCTGTTGGTCCTGATACTTTCCGGCGTGTTCCTTGCCCGCGCCTCGCACGCACTGCGGCATCGGCTGTCCACGCTGCGGGAAACGATTCACGAGGCCGACGCGCGGCTGCCCGAGCTCGCCGCCCGGCTGGAGCGCGGCGAAGAGGTGGACCTGGCCGGCGAGACGAAGGAGCGGGACTGGGGCGTCGACGAGCTCGGCCAGCTCGGCGCCAACGTCGTGGCTCTGCGGCGAACCGCGGAAACCGCTGTGGTGCGGCAGGCCCAAGCGGGCGAGGGCACCACCAAGATCCTCGCGAATCTCGCCCGGCGGACGCAGATTCTGGTCCACCGGGAGATCTCCATGCTCGACGCCATGGAGCGTACGTACGAGGATCCGGAGCTGCTCGAGAAGCTCTTCGCGGTTGACCACACGGCCACCCGGGTGCGGCGCCACGCGGAGAACCTGCTGCTGCTCGCCGGCACCCACGTGTCGCACGGGCCAAACGAAGCCACCCCTCTGGTCGACGTGCTCCGCAGCGCCGTTTCGGAGATCGAAGACTACGGTCGGGTCACGATGGGGACGCAGCTGCCGCGGGTGTCACTGGCCGGTCCGGCCGGCACCGACGTCATCCACCTCGTAGCCGAGCTCCTGGAGAACGGCGCTTTCTTCTCGCCACCACACACGAAGGTGGGGCTCAGCGCCGAGGAGACGCCCAACGGTCTGGTGATCGAGGTCGAGGACCGAGGGCTGGGAATGAAGCGCGAGGAATACGAGCAGCACAACGAGCGCCTGGCCAATCCGCCGGCACCCGAGCTGGTGCTGCGAGGAAAGGACGCGCGCCTGGGTTTGTTCGTGGTCGCGCGGCTGGCGCAACGGCACGGCATCGAGGTGTCGCTGCGCAGGAGCCGGTACGGCGGGACCTCCGCGGTCGTGCTGCTGCCGAAGTCCACCCTGAAGAAACCCCAGGCCGCCGGGGGCATCCCCGGGCTTCCCGCCGGTGCGAGGGTGGTCGCATCGGCGAGCGGGGCGGAGCCTGCCCCACGGCCCGCGGAGGACTACGGGCCTGTTGGGGACCCCGGAGGCTCGGCGGACACGGCACCCGAGGCGCCGAGCGAATCAGACCCGCTGCCGTCGACGTTTCCCCCGATCCTCAGGATGCGGCTCGGCTCGGATGTGCACCGGTCCGACCTGCGCTCCATGGACGGCGGAGGCGAAGAGATTACGCCCGCGGAGGAAGACGTGACGCGCGACCCGTCGCATCCAGAGCCGGTGACGGATCGCGGTTTCCCCAAGCGGGTTAGGGGCGCGAGCCTCACATCGCAGTTGCACGAGCTGGCGACACCCTCGGAACCGAGCGCGGGTGCGGTCTCGCTGGAGCAAGTCACCGCCGCCCTCGCGGCCATGCAGCGGGGAAGCAGTCAGGCCCGGGCCGCCGCCCCGGCGGGCGACGAGCACTCCCTCGCCGGTACGCGTGACCAGGATCTCGGCGAGACAACGCCGAACACGAAGGACGATGGTGATGGGGACGAAGATCCAGGCCGATGAAACCGTCCAGTGGCTCTTGGACCAGATGGTGGACGCGGTCCCGGAAATGCTGTACGCGGTTCTGCTGTCGGGGGACGGGCTAGCGATAGCCCACTCGCGTGGTGCGAGGCAGGAGGACGCCGAGCAACTCGCGGCCATGGCCACCGGACTTCACAGTCTTGCCATGGGTGTCCAACGGCGCTTCGACGGCGGCCAGGTGCAGCAGACGGTCGTCCAATCGGAAAAGCGCTACGTGTTCGTTGCCGAGGCCGGCGATCTCGCGCGAGTGGCCGTCCTCGCCTCGAACAAGGTCGATGCGGGAATGATGGCGTACCAGGCGCACACACTTGTTCAGAAGGTGGGTGACCATCTCAGTGCCACCCGCCGAACAGATACCCCACACGATGGTGAGAATGCGTGACAACGAGACGGCCAGACCGTGGTTCGACGAGAGGGCGAGACACCTCGTCCGGCCCTACACGATCACTCGGGGACGTACCCGTCCGACACAGGACACGCTGAACCTCATCACGCACGTTGTCGCCAATGGTGATGTTGACACGAGGGATGTGGAGCCAGAGGCGGTCGAAATCCTCACCCTGTGTCGCGATCAAGCGCTGTCGGTCGCCGAAATCGCAGCCAAAGCGAATTTGCCGATCAGCGTGGTGAAGGTATTGCTCGGAGACCTCCTCGACGTCTCAGCGATCGTTACCAAGGCACCCATCGCCGTGGCCGAAATGCCGGACATTCAGATAGTCGACGCGGTTTTGGATGGCCTCCGTGAGCTTCTCTGATCCCATAATGGCAAATTCTGTGCCGACGGCGGTGAAGATTCTCGTGGCCGGCGGCTTCGCCGTGGGTAAGACCACCATGGTGGGCTCGGTGAGCGAGATCGAACCTCTACAGACCGAAGAGCTGATGACCGAGGTCAGCCTCGGGGTGGACGACCTGACGGACGTCGAGGAGAAGGCACAGACCACTGTCGCCATGGACTTCGGCCGGATAACCATCAACCGCCAGCTGATCCTTTATTTGTTCGGCACGCCCGGCCAGACACGCTTCTGGTTTATGTGGGACGAGCTCGCTTATGGTGCCCTGGGCGCGGTAGTGCTTGTCGATACCCGTCGTCTCACGACCAGCTTCGCGGCCGTGGATTACTTCGAGTCACGGTGTATTCCCTTCGCGGTGGGGGTGAACTGCTTCCACGGCAAGCGTGACTGCGCTTACTGCGAGCCGGAGGGTGTGCGCGAGGCGCTGGACCTGTCGCCGTCGATGCCCGTCATCACGTGCGACGTACGCAAGCGTCGCTCCAGTACCAAGGTGCTGCTGGCGCTGCTGTCGTCGATAAGGGAAAGGGCCGCGGCCCCGGCGCAGAGCTGACGAGGATCCGATAGCACGCTCGTTAGCGACCTGGGGCTCACCTACAGGTGCGCGTCGCCTTTCTTCCCGTGCCGGGTGGCCTGAACCGGATGCTTGGCGACAGGCGATGAATCCGCGGGTGTTCGGCAGTCTTACCCCATGACAGACCACGTCCGTCACACCGAAGGAGGTAGGGAGCCGCATGCGGAAGCTTGTGCTCTACACGCTGCTGTCCCTCGACGGAGTCGCCGAGTCCCCTGACCGGTACGTCTTCGACTTCGACGATGAGATGTACGCCAACCTCACCCGGGTCATCGAGGCCCAAGACGCCGTACTGCTCGGACGCCGGACCTATGATGACTGGGCCTCCTACTGGCCGACCTCGAATGACGAGCCCTTCGCCGGCTTCATCAACGGAGTTCACAAGTACGTCGTCACCTCGACACAACCGGCAACCCTGTGGACCAATACCACCGTCGTCACCGACGCCGTCCCGCAGTTCGTTCGCGACCTCAAGGAACAGCCAGGAGGTGACATCGGTGTCCACGGCAGCATCCGGCTTGCTCGCTCCCTGATTGGGTCCGGCCTCGCGGATGAACTGCGGCTCGTCATCGCCCCGGCTCTAGCCGGAGGCGGCCGGAAACTGTTCAAGGATGAAGACAACCTGCGCAAGCTGGAGCTGTTGCGGGCCGTCGGGACGCCCTCGGGTGCACTCCTCGTCGATTACCGGGTGTGAACCAGCCGGCCGTACCGGCTCGTCCTTATCCGCCGACGCACGGCGGTTTACCACCCCGGGCTGGCGCGGGTTAGAGGTCTTCGAGCGTTGCGGGCCCGGAGAACTCGGTCTCCTCGGCGGTGATGAACTCGAGCACGGCCGGCTTGCCGGAGTGAGTCTGTTCGACCGCTCGGCGGATCGCCGGGACGATCTCGCCGGGTTGCTCGACGCGCTCGCCGTACGCGCCGAGGGATCGCGCAAGGCCCGTGTAGTCGCCGGTGATGTCGGTGGTGCGGAACTTGGCGGTGGACAGTTCCATCGCCCAGAGCTCGCAGGCCATCGTCGAGTTGTTGAGCAGGATGGTCAGGGTCGGAATCTCGTTCCGGGCGGCCGTCTCGATGTCCATGGCGGTGAACCCGAACGCCGCGTCGCCCATGACGTTGACGCACAGCTTGTCCGGGCAGGTGAGCTTCGCGCCCATGGCCAGCCCCAGGCCGTAGCCGAGCTGGGTGGTCTTGCCCCAGCCCAGGTAGGTGAGCGGCTCGCGGGTCTGCCAGAACGGCGACAGCTGGTCGCGTGGGCCTCCCGCGTCATGGGTGATGATCGTGTTCGCCACGTCGACGGTTTCGAACAGGTCGGACAGCACGCGGTACGGCGAAAGCGGGACCTCGTTCGAGCGCATCTTGGGCTCCCACCGCTTCCACCACCGCGCCCGAAGCGCCTGGATCTCCGCCGCGAGGGCGTCTGCGCGGCCCCGGCCGCCGGTTCCGATCCGTGCCCGCAGCTCGTGGTTGAGGGCGTCCAGGGTGAGGGCCGCGTCGCCGGCGATCACGTGATCGGCGCGTATACCCCTGTTGAAGTCGCTCGGGTCGAGCGTCGCGTGCACGACCGTGCGGGACACGTCGGGCCAGGCGATTCCGAAGGATGTCTTGGTGAAGCTGGCGCCGATGCCGAAGACGCAGTCCGCGCTGTGGACGAATTCGTGCACGGGCAGCGGCAGGGCCCGGCCCCCCGCGCCCAGCGACAGCGGGTGTTGCTCGGGGAACGCGCTCTTCCCCTCCAGGCTCGTCGCCACCGGAGCCTCGAGAAGCTCGGCAAGCTCGCGCAGCTGCGGCCACGCCCGCGCGTAGTGAACCCCCTGGCCGGCGTAGATCAGCGGCCGTCGCGCCGCGACGAGTACGTCGGCCGCCGCGCTGACGGCCTCCGGGTCGGGTCCGTACCGAGTCGACGCGGCCGGCCCGTAGTGCAGCGGTTCGGGTACGTCCTCGGTAAGGACGTCGGCGGGGAACTCGACCAGGACCGGCCCCGGGCGGCCGTTGCGGAGCTGAGTGAAGGCCCGCAGCATCACGTCGGGGACGGTCTCGGCCAGCGGCACCTGGTCGGCCCACTTGGTGACGGGGCGATAGCTGTGCAGTGCGTTGAAGTTCGGCGGCAGATTCATCTGCGCTCTCGGGTAGCCGGCCGGCAAGACCAGGATGGGGACCGATTCCGCGTAGGCCTGTGCCACGCCGCCGAACGCGTTCTCGGCCCCGGGGCCGAGCTGCATCACGAAGACCCCGGTCCGTCGTCCGGAGGTGAGCCGGCTCATGGCGTCCGCCATGTGCAGGCCGACTCGTTCCTGACGGACGATGATCGGCCGAATGCCGACGTCGGCGACCGCGTCGATCAGCGGATTGAGGGGATATGCGAAGAGCAGGTCCACTCCCTCGCGCTTGAGGATCTCGGCAACGCACGCGGCGGCTTTCATCGGCACGCCCTTCCGTCACTGGCAAGACCTGACGTCGAGGAAACTCGCGTCCACATCGCACCCGACCCTCATGCCCGGATGCTTGTCAAGACCTACGGGCCGGCAGGCGAACGCCTAGCCCTGACCGAGCCGCTGGGCGGCGGTGGCCGTGCGCTTGTCGACGGACACGAGCTCACCGGCCCTGCCGAGACCCATGGGCGGCATGTTGCCGTAGACGCACTCGTACGATCCCGCGGGCACGACGTACGTTTCGTGCCAGATGCCGACGGACCCGTCCTTCCACGAGTCCTTGAAGAACGCGAGCCACGCCGGCCGATGTCTGCGATCCGGGTCGCCCGCGTACCGTCGCAGGTGCTCGAAGCTGCGCCAGTACTGCACCAACATCGGCGACCGGGGTCCGGCGACCATCAGTCGGTACCCCAGCAGCCCGCTCTCCGGATCGGTGGAGAGCTCCCGCAACATGGCCGGCATGGCCTTGAACACCGGCAGCCACTGACGCATCGACCGCAGGCGGTTGATCCTCATCCCGATGAGGAAGACCACGAAGTCCCCCTCGATCTCGGCGGTCCAGCGGCCCTTGCGCAGCTGAGCCTCGGTCATCGCAACCACCTCAGGTTGACTGGATAGTACAACTCTCCAATATTAGAGAGTCCCAGTATCCAGTCTGTCAAGGAGGCGCCGCGTCAGTCCTGGACCAGGTCCTGGATATTCGGCCTCTCCTCGATGACGCCGTAGCGCCCCATGAGGTCCGCGAGCACCTGCAGCGATTCCATGTCCACGCCGCCGGTCGGGAAGGCGCCGAAGGAGATGTCGGGGATGAGTTCCTTCGGGATCTCCGTGTACTTCGGGAGCATCGCCCGGGCCTCGTCCGGGTGCTCGGCCGCGTACCGCTGGGAGCGGTTGATCGCTCGCGCTATCCGGTCGACGACCTCCGGGTTCTTCTTGGCGTACTCCTCGGACACGAAGTAGTTGGTGGTCGCCAGCCCAGGCATCGTGTCGTAGTAGGGGCTGGCGACCGCATGGTGGCCACGCTCCGTCGCCTGGCTCTCGAAGGGCTCCACCAGGAAGGCCGCGTCGACCTGGCCCGCCTCCAGGGAGGTGAGCATTTCGGGGAAGTCGACCTCCATGAACTTGATCCGGTCGAGGTCGGCACCCTGCTTCTCCAGGGCGCGTCTGGCGGTGATCTCGGCGATGTTGTCCAGGGTGTTCACCGCGACGGTCTTGCCCTTGAGGTCCTTGGCGCTGCGGATCGAGCTGTCCTTGGCCGTGAAGAGCTTGGCCTGGATCTCTTCGGGCTTCGCGCCGTCCGGGGCCTCGCCGCTGGCGCTGTTGAGGATTCGGATAGGTAGGCCCTTCGCGCCGGCGAGCAGCAGCGACACGCTGTTGGAGAATCCGACGTCTGCGTCGCCGCTGATGACGGACGGCACGACCTCGGCGCCGCCCGAAGAGATCCTCGGCGTGACGTTCAGGCCCTCCTGCGCGAAGAAGCCCTTCTCGATCCCCAGATAGATCGGCGATACGGTGGCCACCGGGACGAGGCCTATTGTGACGTCGACCTTACCGGCCCCCTGCTCGCCTCCGCCCCCGCCTCCACCGCAGCCGGCGAGGCCGAGCAACACGGCTGTGATCACCGCGCAGGCCATCGCCGGTCGCGTGCCCCGCGGCATGCTCGCGCTGCTCGCCTTCCGTTTACGCTCGGTCATACTCCCTGCTCCGAAGGTCGACGACATCGGCGAAGATCACTTGAGTCCGCGATCCTATAGTAGATAGACAGCCAGCCAGGGAATCGTGATCACCTGAGAGGGGGCCCGGATGAGCCAGCGCGCAGCGGGGTCGACGGTCCACCATCCGCAGGGCTATCCGCCCAAGGTCGAGGCCAAGCCGATGGCACAGCGCCTGGAGAGCCTCGAGGGGCGGACGATTTGCCTGCTCGACTGCCGTTTCGACAACACCGGTCCCTTCCTCGACCAGGTGCAGGCGTGGTTCGCGGAGCACATGCCCTCGGTGGACACCCGGGTGGTGCAGATGCGGGAGTCCTGGAAGGAGGACCCCGAGGCGCTGGCCAGGATCAAGACGCTCGGCGACGGGGCTATCGCCGCGGTCGGCCTTTGAAGCACGTGCTGCCCGACGGTCGTCGGGCAAGCCATCGAGCTGGAGAGCGTTCACGGGGTACCGACCGTCGCCGTGCACTCCAGCATCTTCTCGCGGCTGGTGCGGTCGACCGCGAAGGTGGCGGGCATGGCTGCGCTGCGGCAGGCGTTCGTACCCCAGCCGGTCGTCAACCTCTCACCGACGGAACTGCGCGCGTACGTGGACGGCGACGACGCCGTGACCGGGCGCCCCTTCATGCAGGAGCTCATCGAGGGCCTCACCAAGCCTCTGGACGGCGAGGCGATCGCCAACGCGACGTTCGAGCGCTCGACGCCCCGCCTGCTGGAATCCGGCTCCGAGGAGGAGCTGCACCGCCTTTTCCTGGAACGCGGCTGGACCGACAACCTGCCCGTCGTGTTGCCGACCGAGGAGCGGGTCGCCGAGATGCTGGCCCACACCAGTCACGCGCCGGACGAGGTGGTCGGCCACATGCGCCCGACCGCGTACCGAGAGGCGTGGGAGTACACGGTCGAGAAGGTGGCCGTCAACGCGGTGATGGCCGGTGCCCATCCTTCCTACTTCCCGGTCATCCTCGCCCTGGCGGCGAGCGGCGTGTCCGCCCGTCCCAGCACGACGACGTCGATGGCAGGAATCGTCGCGGTCAACGGGCCGATTCGCGAAGAGATCGGAATGAACTCCGGGATCGGTGCGATGGGTCCCTACAACCACGCCAACGCGACGATCGGCCGCGCCTACGGCCTGCTGTCCCAGAACCTCCAGGGAGGCTCGGCACCCGGCCTTACCTACATGGGCTCGCAGGGCAACGGCTACGGCTACGGCAGTGTCACGTTCGCGGAGAACGAGGAGCGCAGCCCGTGGGGGCCGTTCCACGTCGAGCACGGGTTCGCCCCCGAGGACAGCACTGTCAGCATCTGGGTCGGCGGGTGGAGCACCACCTACATGACGGGGGTGCGGGAGAAGCACTGGCGGGAGAACGTCCGTAACCTGCTGCGCGGGATGGATCCGCTGCATCCACCCGTTCTGCTGCTCGACCCGATCGCCGCGCGGGAGTTCGTGGCCCGCGGTGGGTTCGAGGCCAAGGCCGACCTCGTCCAGTGGGTGTACGAGAACGCGTTGCTGCCGGCCGGCGAGTTCTGGGACAACCAGTTCGTGCAGACACTCCTCTACCCGCAGGCGGTCCTGGGCGTCGAGCCGTGGGCGAGCCACCTCCGGGCGGAGCCGGACGAGCTGATCCGCGTCTTCGAACGCGACAAGATCAAGGTCGTCGTGGTCGGGGGCGAGTCGATGGGAACCTGGCGGATGATCGGCGGCCGCTACCACGGTACTTTTTCGGTCGATGAGTGGCGGTGAGATGACCGGGTCCGGCGAGACGTACGACATAGCGGTCGTCGGGGCGGGCACCGCCGGCAGTATCGCGGCCATCAGCGCGGCCCGCCTCGGCGCGAGGACGATAGCGGTGGAGAAGTCCGGCTCGATCGGCGGCGTCCTCGGCCTGGGCATGAACCTTCTGGGTCCCTCCGACGGCGAGGGGTACTGGAGCCTCGGCGGGACCGGTCGGGAGGCGATCGAACGGCTGCGCGAGCTCGGCGGCGCTACCGACCTCGCCTACAAGCCCGGAAGGCTTTCGATCATCGCTCAAGACCCCGAGCTGCTCAAGCTGGTCCTGCTCATCATGGCGCGCGACGCGGGGCTGGAGCTTCTCCTGCACTCGATGCTGGTCGGCGTCACCGCCGGGGACGGTGACGTCAGCGAGCTACACGTCGCCAACAAGGCAGGCGTCGAGCGCGTCCGCGCCCGTACCGTGGTCGACTGCAGCGCGGACGCCGACCTTGTGGCCCGCGCCGGCGGTAGCTTCTCGTTCGGCCGGGGGACCGACCGCCTCACGCAGCCCGTGAGCCGTATCTTCCGCGTCGGCGGGGTCGACCTCGAGCGGATGTTCAACCATCTCGAGAAGCACCCCGAGGACCGGGTGCCGGCCCGCCAAGACAAACAGGACCCGCTGCCGATCGAGCATCTGCGCGGCACACCAGGCGTCTCCTTCGAGGGCTTCGGCAGCCTGATCAGCAAGGCGAAGGAGGCCGGCGACTTCGACATCCCACGCTCGGGGATGATCGTCTACATCTTTCCCGGGCGCTCCGACGTGGGCATCAACGTCACCCGGGCGCAGGGGGTCGACGGGTCGGATCCGCGCGACCTCTCCCGCGCCGAGGTCGAGACGCAGCTGCAGATGCTCACCGCCCTGCGCTTCCTGCACGAGTACGTGCCGGGCTTCGAGCACGCCTACATCAGCTCGGCCCCGCACCAGCTCGGCGTGCGCGAGTCGCGCCACGTCACCGGGCTCTACACGCTCACCGGCGAGGACGTGCTCTCCGGAAGAAGCTTCGACGACCAGATCGGACGCGGTTCGTACCCCTACGACATCCACGACGTCAAGAGCGGCGGAGGCATGACCGTACACACCGTCGAGCGGTCCTTCGGCATCCCCCTGCGGTGTCTGCTGCCGGTCGGCCTGCACAACGTCTCGGTGGGGGGCCGCTGCATCTCCGCCGATCACGAAGCCGCCAGCTCCATCCGCGGGCAGGCCTGCTGCATGGTCACCGGCCAGGCCGCGGGCACCGTGGCCGCCCTCGGCGCCGAGCGCGGCGTTGCCCTCGACGAGGTCCCGGCCTCGGACGTCCAGGCGGTACTGCGGCGGGAGGGCGCGCTGCTGGAGCGCACCGAGCGCGTCCCGGACGGGGCCCGCGAGGTCGCCGGCCTCGTCGGCCGGCATCGATGACCGACCGCGGGGACGGTGCCGTCACCTTCGCCGTCAAATACCTCGAACAGACCGACAAGGACACGCTGCCCGTTGACCGGATCTGGAACGACACCCAAGACCCACTACTGCGGCTCGTGACCTGTGGCGGCTCGTTCAACGACGACACCGGCCACTACGAGGACAACATCATCGTCTATGCCGCACTGGTGTCCGGGAGTGGGAGGTAACGCACCCCTGTTTCGTGAACGATCCCCACTAGCAGTCGTGGCCAGTCTGGCCGGGTTGCGGGCCGGGGCCAAGGCTGATCGAGCAGGGCAGCCTCTGAGGGGGAGCTGGCTATGCAGGACGGAGGTTCGAACGTCGAGTCCCGGCGGGCCTTCCCGCTGTACGAGAGGGCCCGCGAGGCTGGGGTGCTGGATGGCGAGAGCGCCCTCATCGTCGCTCCCACCGCGACCGGCAAGAGCCACATCGGCCGCGAGGCCCTGGCCGCAGCCTCCCGGCGGGGAGCGCCCGGGACGCATGCCTACCTGGTCCCGTTCCGCGCACTCGCGGGCGAGGTCTTCGAGACGCTGAGGCCCCTCTTCGAAGCATCCGGGGCGCGCGTTCGCATAGCGACCGGAGACCATACGGATCCCATTCGCCCCGACGAGACCGATGTTCTCGTCGGGACGTACGAGAGTTTCTCCGGCCTCCTGCGCTCCGATGTGTTCCGTCCGGGCTACGTCGTGGCCGACGAGATCCACCTCATCGCCGACGAGACCCGGGGAGCTTTCGCCGAGGGCCTGTTAGCTCGCCTGCTCGCGCCCGGACGGGCGGCCGGGCTCTGCGCCCTGTCGGCGGTCGTGGAGAACGGGCGCGAGCTCGCGGAGTGGCTCGGTGTCAGGCTCGTGGAGGGGACCGCCGCGGACCGCGAAATCCATGTCGACACGAACGTTGTCTTTACCGGGGACATCGACCGCGACCTCGCCGAGGAGATTCGCTGCTGCTTCCACGGCGATCAGGCCCTCGTCTTCTGCGCATCGCGGGCTGGCGCCGAGCGCGCGGCGCGGGACCTCGCCCCACTCATCGCGCCCCATGTCCCCTCCGAGGAGATCGCGGAGCTCAACACCCTCGCCGAGGCGGTTCTCGCCGATGATCCCGACGCCGAGCGACTGGCCGAGCTACTTCCTCGCGCCGTCGCTTATCACCACGCCGGATTACCCCGTACGGTCCGCGAGCGCGTCGAGGACGCGTACCGACGAGGGCTGGTCCGCCTCATCGCCTGCACCCCCACGTTGGCGGCCGGGGTCAACTTGCCCGCCCACGTGGCCATCGTGAGGGACGTCTTCCGTACCGAGTTCGTACGAGGCCGCCCGGTCCCGGTCCTTCTCTCGTCCGCGGACGTCCTGAACATGCTCGGCCGCGCGGGACGGCCCGGCCAGGTCGAGCGGGGCCGCGGCACCGTCCTGATCCAGTCCCGCGTCCGTGACGATGCCGGTGTGAAGCTGCTGACGGAGGCGGTCGACGCTGGGCGCGGCGCGTTTGTCCGGAGCCGCCTGCCGGCGAGCTTCGACACGTTGATGCGCTTCGTCCTTGCGGAGGTCGTCGAGCGGCGCGAGGCGGGACTGCACGACCTCGCCGCGGTTTGGTCGCGGACGTTGGCGCATCGCGAACGGCCGGAGGAGGTTCGCTTCGACCGTGAGTTCCGTGAGGACCTGATGGAGGATCTCCCCGGCCACGACAAGGCGGTCCGCGAGGGGATCCGCACGACGGGACACCACGTATCGGCGGAGGGCGTGCACGCGGACGTGCTGTCGAAGGGCAGGGTCTACCACGTTTCGCTCGGGATCGACGGCGCTGGTTGCGATTGTCCGGCCGCGAGCCGTTGGTATCGCGGCAAGACCTGTAAGCACGTCGCCTGCGCCGTACACGACCTTCTCTTCGGGGATGCGCCCCAAGAAGCGCGTGATCGCGCCATCTACAGCTGCGTGCATCTCTTCGGGAAGACGCTGGACGCCGGCACACGCCTGGCGCAGGCGACACGTCTGCTCGATGGGTGGGGCCTGATCGAGCGAACCGCCGGCGGTTGGCGCGCGACCCCGGTGGGAGGTGTGGCCACCGCCACGACGCGTGACCTGCTCCTCGTCCACAACGTCGTGTACCGGACCCGGGAGGCCAACCGGGCCACCTACCGTGAGCTCGCACGATGGGCCGTGATCGACTTTTTCCCGGACCCGGACGAGGAGCGGTGGTTGCGCGCCATCGAGCCATGGCTGGACGAGGTGGACTACGCGGAGATCCGCCCCAAGCCCGTGAGGTACCGCGGGGACTTCGACGCCCGACTCGACGACCTCGAACGAGTCTGCCGCCTCTTCGAGGGCGCGGCGCGTGCGCTGGGGAAGGACGCGATCGCCGACGCCGCGCACCAGGCCGCCGGGGCCGTCCGCTACGGCGTCAAGCCCGAGCTGGTTCCGCTCAGGGCGCTTCGTATTCCGCAACTCGGTCGGGCGCGCTGTCGGTATCTATACGACGAGCACGGCGTCCGGGGCCTCGCCGATCTCGCCACGGCGGATCCCGCGCGGGTCGCGCACGCGCGCCGCGCGCCGCAAGCGCTCGTCAGGGAGTGGGTCCAGCGTGCCAGAGAGATCCACGACGCTCGGGCGACCGCATCGGCAGACGTCGAGTTCGCCGACCCAGAACTGGACGAGCTCGTGGCCCGCTTCCGGATAGATCCAGACGCCCTCTTCCCGTCATGACGATTTCGCTCACCCACCCCCAGCGCAACGCGATCGAGAACACGTCTTCCTGCCTGCAGGTTCTCGCCTGCGCCGGATCCGGAAAGACCGAGGTACTCGCTCGCCGGGCCGCTCGCATCCTCGCATCGGGCGAGGATCCCGCGTCCGTCGTTGCCTTTACCTTCACCGAGCGCGCGGCCACGGAGTTGAAGGACCGGATCGAGACGAGGGCCGCGGAGGCCCGATCCGAGTTCGCCGAACTCCCGCCAGGGGGCCGCGGGATGTTCATCGGCACGATGCATTCGTGGGCGCTTCAAATGCTCCAGGACCTCGGCGGTCGGTACGAGACCTACGAGCCGCTCACACCGGAACGCGAGTGGGCACTGCTTCTCCGCGTCGCGCGGAGACTCGGCGTCGTCGACCTCTATGCCCGGCGGCAGGGCCGAACCGGCGATCAGGTCGCCACCGGCAAGGCTGTCCCCCTCTTTCTGCGCAGTGTCGAGGCCGTACACAACGAGCGGGTCCCCCGTGACGGGCTCGCCGCCGAGGCGCCGGAGTTCGCTGCCGTGCTGGAGCGCTACGAGTCCCTGCTCGACGACATGCGGCTGCTTCCATTCCGAATGATGATCGGACGGGTGGCCGATGCCCTTCGTGCTGGCGGCGCGCTGCGGGAGACGCTGGCCGGCCGCACCCGGCACGTATTCGCGGATGAATACCAGGATCTCAACCGCGCCCAAGATGAGATCATCTTGAGCCTTCGGGAGATCGGTGCCGCGCTCACCGTCGTCGCGGACGACGATCAGGCCATCTACCAGTGGCGGGGCGGCGACGTCGAACTCTTCGTCGGCTTCGGAGGGCGATTCCCCGCCGCGGCCCGGGTCGAGTTGGCGCATAACCATCGATGCCTGGACGGCATAGTCGAGTTCGCGCGTCCCGCGGTCGAGACGATCACGACGGCGCGGATGCCGAAGTCGCTCGCCGCCTCGCGCCATGCCGAACGTCCGTGCGTGGAGGCTTTGTTCGGCGACGATGCGGTGATCGAGGCTCGGACCATCGTCGAACGCATCCGGCGTCTCCTGGACTCGGGCCATCGGCCCGGCGACGTCGCCGTTCTGTACCGATTGGTGCGGACTTCCGCGTCGCCGCTGGTGGCGGCGCTGCGCGAAGCAGCCATCCCGCATGAGGTGACGGGTAGGTTCTCGCTGCTCGCCCGCCCGGAGATGGCGCTGCTGGCGCGGCTCTTCGTGCTGTGGGCCGGAGGGACCTGGTACCCGAATCCCGACTTCCAGCCCGAGGTCGTCACGCGCGAAGGTCTGACGAACGACCTCGCCGAGCTGCTCGGCTGCGCACCCCGAACGGCCGGACGACTCATGCGGCGTCTGGACGAGATCGGCCAGGGCGTGCGTCGCGAAGGCGTTCGGGACTCGGTCGAGCTGTACGACCAGGTGCTCGCTGTGCTCGGCCTTCCCGGCGATCGCGAGGGGATCGACCGGCGCGAACACGGCCTCGGGCAGCTCTCGGCGCTGCTCGCGGACTTCGACCATGCCGCCCGTCGCGCGATCCCGACGCGGTTCTACGAGGAAAGTACAGGTGCGGGGGCCGAGGAGGCGGCCGAGGACGCGGCGCTCGCGGACGAGACGGCTCCCGATGCCCGTCGCACGGTCATCGGCTTCGCACCCGGAGAGGTTTGGCTCGCTCGGCTGCGCAGTTTCCTGGAGGAGTTCGCCGGCCGGGCGGCGGAGGAGCTAGCAGAAGGCATCGAGACGGACCGGGACGCGGTCCACGTCATGACGGTTCACCAGGCGAAGGGCCTCGAGTTTCCGGTCGTGTTCGTTCCCGCGCTGGTCCAGGGGCGTTTCCCGTCCGCGCTCACCGGCCGGCCGCAGGAGTGGTACGTCCCGGGGACACTCTTCGACCGCGACCGATACGAGGGCCGCATCGACGACGAGCATCGGCTCCTCTACGTGGCCCTCACCCGGGCGAGGGAACTTCTCGTGGTCAGCTGGTTCGGGCAGCACGCAGCGGGCGGACCCGCGAAGGCTTCGCCCTTCGTGCGCCTTCTCGAGCCGGGGCTGCGAGAGGCGACCGGCTTCGGCGGCTGCTCCCCACAGCCGAGCCCGGCACGGCCGGACCAGCCCGAGCTCATCGACACGGACTTCTCGGCCCTGGCCACCTTCCGCGAATGCGGGTACAAGTACTGGCTGCGCCACGTATGCGGGTTCCGGCCGCCACGTGCGCCCGAGCTGGGCTTCGGAAAGCTCCTCCACCATCTCATCGCGGAACTCGCGCGGGCGGCGGCCCGTGGGCGCCAGGTCGGCCCCGACGATGTCGATCGGCTCCTGGAGCATCGGTTCTACCTGCCCTTCGCCGGGCAAACGCCGCGCTCCAAGCTGCGTGCGGCCGCGCGGCGTCGGGTCACTCGATATGTTCGCCACCACGGCGGCGAACTCGCCCGGACGGAGCGACCGGAGGCGCGCTTCGAGGTACCGCTCGCCGGTGCCCGTGTCAGGGGAAAGATCGACCTCCTCCTCTGCGAGTCGGGCGAGAGGGAGGTCGCGCTCGTCGACTTCAAGACGTCGGAGAACCGCCCACCTCCCGTCGTCCACCAGAACCAGCTTCGGCTCTACGCGAAGGCCGCTTCACGAATGGGCTTCGAGCCCGTACGGCTGGCAATCCATGACCTCGACTCCGACGATCCTGCGGAGGCACGGATCGAGGTGCCATGGGACGAGGAAGCCGCTTCCGAGTTCGAGCTCGAACTGGCGTCGTGGATAGACGGGATTCGTCGCGGCGAGTTCGAACCGGTTCCCGATCGCGAACCGTGTCCCAGGTGCGACTTCCGGACGTTCTGTCGCTTCGCGGCAACCGAGCCCAGGGCCTCCACGGCACCTCGGACGAATCGCTAGTCCAGATCGTGTGCGTCGCGGAAGTCCATCGCGCGGCGCACCTTTGTACTTGAGATCGCGCCGTTCCGCCGCAGTGGCGGTGGCATCCACGCTGGGCATGATCGTCCGTGCACCCCGGGCGGTGACTCAAACGATCTTCACTTGGATGCCTGCATCGGAGAAAGTGCAGGTCAAAGCCATAATCGGAGTGGGTGAGCGAGGGGACTTGAACCGGTCCGGTAACCACATTGGACCTGCGGGTTTGCCTGCGGCGCAGGTCGTCCTAGGTAGGCGATCCGCCTGCCCCCTCCGCGTGCCGGTCGGCGCCTGCGCCACGTTGCCTGGTCGGCTACTGGCCGATGAGTTCGAACGTGGCGGCGGGGCGGCCGCCGAACTGTGGGGCGGCCGCGGCTGTGGTGCTCTGGTGGAATGCGCGGGCTTGCTGTTCGGCCGGTTCGTCAGCGAGGGCGGAGAGGTAGGCGTGGTGGGCGGCCAGTGAGGCGACGGCTCGATCTAGGGTGGCGGACACGTCCACGGCGTGTGTTGCCCGTGGTGAGGCGGCGACCGCGACCCAGCGCACCCCGCCCCACGGCTGGAGGCCCTCGCGGGTCAGCTGGGGGAAGATCCACCGATTGCCGGCGTCGGCGACGGCGTCCAGCGCCGCCCGGCCGACGGCGCGGTGGTCGGCGCTGTTCCACCCGGCACCGAAGGACCAGTAGTCGTGGTGGTTGAGGGTGACGATCAGTTCGGGGCGATGCCGGCGGATGGCGCGGGCTAGGTCGCGGCGCAGCGTCAGTCCGTACTCGATCACTCCGTCGCGGTGGTCGAGGAACTGCACCGTCGCCACGCCTACCTCGGCGGCGCCGGTGCGCTGCTCCTTTTCCCGCAGCGCAGCGGCGTGTTCCGGCGCGATTCCGTCGATGCCGGCCTCGCCGCGGGTTACGAGCAGGTAGGAGACCTCGCGGCCGGCCGCGGTCCAGGCGGCGACCGCGGCGGCGGCGCCGTACTCGAGATCGTCGGGGTGGGCGGCGATCGCGAGGGCGCGCTGCCAATCCTCGGGCATCGGGGTGAGCTGTTCGGTCATGGACGAGCCTCCAGCTTCGTATCGGATCGGCGGCAGGTCGGTCGGCCCGCGGGCGCCGCGTTTCGTCCAACGACAACAACTCGGAAGGAGCCGCCGGGCATCCCCGGCAGCGGCCGAGTCAGCTCCGTGAATCGCGGTAGGCGCCCAAAACCGCCGACAGGTCCTGAATGATGAGAAACCGCGTAATCAGGCAATCGCGGAAGTCGAGGACGGTGGCTTACTCGCCACGGTTCACTGCTTCGCGGATTCGAGCCGGCCGGCGGTCGGGGAGTGCGGCTCCGGCTGCGAGCTCGACGCCGCGTCGGTCGACCACTGCGCTGGTACAATCCCGTCATTTCCATGCCCGCCGGCGGGCTCGGGGCGAGGCTGCACCGGAGGCGAGTGAGGAGAAGGGGTGTCCTGTCGTGGCTGGGGACGGAAGGACCGGTCGCACGAAGTACGTCTTCTCCCTATCGTGGGTGTCGGCAACGGTGTAGCGGGGGTCGAGCCGGGAGAGTCGGACCCCGTCGGAGTTCGACAGATCCCGGTTCTCTACGGCCAGCTGCATGAGGAGCTCGTAGTCGGTGCGCTCGAACGGGCAGGGGATCACCACGTAGCCGTGTTCCCGGTAGTGGTCGAGCTGCTCGTCGGTCAACATGCGTGTGGCTCCTCGCAGGACGCGGGGTTCAGCGAGCACTGGAAGATCATGGAACAGGAGCGGGACGGCGAGTCGACGATCTCTTCGCCTGGTTGGGGGAACCGCTCTTCCATCAGCGCGGTAGCGGATGCGTCGCGTGCGCCTTTGCGGAGCACGTGAAAGAGCGTGTCGGCTCCCCATGGTGAGGCGAGGTCCACGAAGGCGGGTCGTGTGTCGTGGGAGGTGTAGACGAAGAGTTCGTCCGGCAGGCCAATCTCGTCTTGGAGGGCGCTGAGGGCCAGGTATCGGCCGGTCCGGCTTGCCGCGGTCAGGCACGCATCGAACCTGCTGATGGGAACCGACCAGCGCTCTGGGGAGATCACCAGCGGGCCGACGTGGATGCGGGGCAGGTGGCCGCCGGTGGTCGCTTCGAAGGCCAGCCAGCGCGGCGCGGTGATCACCGGGGCTGTGGCGAGCGCCAGGAAGCGGAGGAAGTGCAGGCGGCGGCTGAAGCTGGGGCTGAGCGGGGTCGGCCACTCGAAGTCCAGAGGAACGCCGTCGGGGCCGCGTGTCAGGGCGAAACCCTGACACGAGCTGTCGAACCGGACGTAGAGCTCGGAGTAGCGCAAAAGCGATCCGTCGGCGTCAGCGGGTACGGGCTCAGTGATCGCGAGGACGGGTTCGCCTGCCCGCATGAGGTGACAGAGGTTCTGCAGTCGCGGAATGGAGTGCGAGGCGACGATCAGGGTGCGTTCGCCGTGCCTGTACTCGGAGGGCGCGGACCCGTGCCGGCTGCGCAGGTGACGATCTACTGCCTCGGCCGCGCTGGGGCCGAGGCGGCGGAGAGCTTCCAGGTGTCGCTCGACGAGGCGACCGGAGACCGTCGCGGATTCCACAAAGACGTCGAGTCGACCGTCGCCGCTGCGGGCTAGCCGACAGATCGCGTCGATGAGCGGTCGCGCTTTCCGGAGGATCGGCGGCTGAAGGTCGAGGGGTTCGACGTGGTAACGCCGCTTCCCGGAGGCGGCCGCGGCGTCTAGCTGCCCGTATAGGGCGGCGTAGGGACCGTGGGTGCTCTGGGGTTCCGGCCATACCAGGTCGTTGTCGGGGTGCACCGGCGAGTGGTCGGGGCTGAGGAGGAACGACAATGCCCGGTCGATGACTTGCCAGTCGTTGATGAGCAATCCTTCGACGTGGACAGGAGTGTCATCGCCGTACGTGGCGCGGAAGTGCTCGATGAAGCGTTGCCGGTTTCGGCAGGTTGGGGTCGATGGGTAGGCGAGGCCGCCGAGTGTGAAGTACTGCGCGACGGCGCGACGTACGGTTTCCCGATCGTGGCGAGACAGGTCTCCCTGGACGTGCCGGTAGGTGTCGACCGACGCGCCGCTGCTGGGGATCCGGTCCGGGCCGACCACCTGGTCGCTGAGATCGCGGAGGCCGGCCAGCGCGGCCGTGACGTTCTGGATCTGGGCGGGCTCGACGGGCTGCGGGATGGAGAATCGTCGCGCGGTGCGCTCGACCTTACGGTACGAGCCGATCTCGCTCGGGGAGATCTGCTCATGGTCCGCTGCGGCGGCGGCGGTGTCCAGCTTGGGCCAGGGATTGCCGTCGAGGGGGGTCACGAGATCCTCGCGAGCCAGGATGCCCTGCTGGACGAGCTGGAGGAGGACCTCGCGGTCGGGCTCGGAAAGCTCCTCCCACAGTTGTCCTGTGGGCATCCCGTCTGTGGCTTGATCGATGATCTCGTGCGCGGGCTTGGGGAGCCGCAGGGCGGTGAGGCTTTCCCGGACGCTGGCGCCGGTTCGGGTTGTCCGCCACCAGAGCAGCCGCTCGCCGTCCAGGTGTGCGCCGACGTTGAGGTGCACCCGTGCCTGGCTTTTCAGGTAGCGGTCGGTTGGGTGCCATCGGCGGATCAGCCGGTTGCTCAGCTCCTGGTTTGGGCGCATCACTGCGTAGCAGGCGGGGGTGACGACCACCTGCGAGGTGCCCTCTCCGCGTAGGACGAGGACGCCGGTGTCGGCGGCGAAAGCGAGTGGGCAGCTTTTGTGGGTGCTGCGCGCCATGTGCGCCCAGACCGTTCGTGCCAAACGTCGACGCTGCTTCCTTCCAGCCGGCTGGTCCCCTGTCAGCTTGCCGAGGCCGGCGGTGAAGTCCGAACCGGCGTTGGCGACGAGGAGGCGAACGCGGGGATCGGACAGACGCTCGAGGATCCGTTTTTCCAGAAGGTTCTCCTCCTCGTCCAGGAGGCGCTGGAGGGCTGTTTCGCGTTCAGTTCGTCGCCGTCTGGCCTCGATGAGGGTGTGGAAGGCATCCAGCGCTTGTGGATCTCGGTGGAGGATGTCCGGTGAGTTGGCTGAGCCGCGACGGGACGCGCGGTTGGCCCACGCCTGTAGGCTCGTCCACTCTGCTGGGGAGAATCGGCCGCGGCTGTCGAGGACCCGCCGCTCGCGGACGGCTTCCTCTTGGGCTAGGCGGCGATGGTCGCGCAGTAACGTGCGTGTTCGGTGGCTCCACCGGAGATCCGCAAGCCATCCGGTGTCGCCTGCGGAAAGCCGGAGGAACACCACTTCGGACAGGCGTACGTCCACGGGCTCCCCGGCGGGGTGCGGCTTTCTCCGAGGGACAGCGAGGCTTCCGATGGGAGGCCGCGTTGTGTCAGGGCGGTTACGATCAGTGGCAGGCGGTGGTGCCTCCGGCGCGGGTCGCGCCCTTCTCGCTTACCTGGTCGTACCGTTCGAGGATCTCCTCGATCTCCCAGTCGTCAACCTGGGTGGCGGCCTCGGCCTCTTCGTTGCCGGAGAGGCGGGTCTGGGGGGCGTCACTCACTGTTCACCTCCGATGGGCGCACGGTCGCCGCTAGGCTAGTGGTCTGTAAGAACGTTGGTTTTAGTCTTCGCGCGGCGGATGCTGGCGAGGATCTCGTCGGCGTGTTTGGTCCAGGTGAAGGGCCGTGGGTGGTTGTTCCAGCCGTCGATGAACGCGCCGATGGCGGCGGTCAGC
>WHSR01000019.1 GCA_009379995.1 Streptosporangiales bacterium | reverse complement strand
CGCGCGTAATGACAGACTGGATGCCCAACGGAGTCCCTCGCCAGACAGCGATCTTGGTCGACGCAGTTCTAGCAGGGACTCCGTTGCCTGTCTCAGCCGGCTTGACGGCCGCATCCGAATCTTTAACTACACGGCCTTGCCGCTAGTCCAGCATTCCTGCGTCGTGGACGATCCTTCCGCCAACAACCGTCAACACCGACCGCAGGTTCCTGCGGAGGTCCTCGTCCAACACGGCGAAGTAGTCCTTGTTGAGGACGACGAGGTCCGCCAGCTTCCCGGGCTCGATGGTGCCGAGGTCGTCCTCCCTGCGAAGGAACCAGCCGTTGCTGGCGGTGTAGAGCCTGAGCGCCTCGTGCCTGGTGATCTGCTGACCGTCGTTGATCACCTCTCCCCGGGCGTTGCGCCCCGTGGTGGCGTAATAGATCTGGATCCACGGGTTCATGGGCGCGATCTGCATGCCGTCGCCGCCCATCCCGGCGTTGATTCCGTTGTCCACGATCATCCGGAACGGCGGGCCGTTGTTCTGCGCCGTACCGGCGAAATAGCGCCAGCTCGTGAGGTTGACACCGCCGCCGAGCGCCTTCAGCCGGTCCAGCCAGTCTTCGGTGATGAAGGGTACGTGAGCGACGACCCAACGCAGGTCGGCGATCGGGAACTCGCGGTTCACAGCCTCGAATCCGGCGATCTCGGTCTGGAAGTCGGTGCCGGTGAGGGAATGGACCTCTCCTCTCCATCCGGCCTCGGCCACCCGGCGGGCGGCCTCCGACCAGGTGTCGCCGAGTCCTTCGGCCAGGAACTCCCCGATGCCGCCGGTCCCCAGCATGTCGTCGCCGAAGAAGGGAAACGCGTTCTTCAGCCGCTCCGTCAGGGTGGGCACGTCGGTCGAGGCGTCCATGTGGAGGAAGTTGATCTGGAGCCTGGCGTTGAGGTTCCCCTCCCGGTGGACGGCCAGAAACGGCAGGTGCATCGTGAAGTTGTCCTCGTGGGCCGCACCGTCGGACGGGGTGCCGGTGGCTTGGAAGGCCCCCTGGTCGAGGTGGGTCGTCACGCCGAGGCCGAGGCCGAAGGCCATCGCCTCGCCGGCCCCTCGTTTTCGCTCCTCGAAAGTGAGGAGGGTCTCCCGTAGCGTCAGTGTGGCCCGTCCGGTCGCCTCCGGGCCGGCGGCGATCGAGCCGTCGTCGGCGACCGGTATGCCGCGGCTCTCGAAGAATGACTTGCCCAGGCTGTTGGTGGTGGACGGCCCGGCGAACCCTTGCGAAATGTACGCCGGGTTCTTCGGGACCGCCTCGTCGAGCTCGTCGAGGGTCGGGAGGCGAGGGGTCTGGTCTGGGGGGAAGAGTTGGTTCTGGTGGAACCCCCCGATTGTGGTGATCCACCCGCGCTCCGGCACGGCCGTGGCCCGGGTTGCGTACGTCTCCTGGACGTCCGCGACTGAGAAGGCGTTTTCGAGCGGCGTGTGGAAGCCGGGCCGGTTGCCCAGCAAGACGATGTGGTTGTGGCTGTCGATGATCCCGGGGACCACCGTGCGGCCTCTCAGGTCGATGACCCGGGTGCCAGAGCCTGGGGTGGGAGCCCCGCCCCCCACTCGGGCGAAGCGCCCGTTCTTGATCGAGACCACCCTGACAACCGTGTTGTCGGGGTCCATTGTGTGGATCTTGCCGTTCAGCAGGATCAGGTCCGGCTCGCCGTCCGAGCCGGACCTGCCCCGGCCGGTGGTCGACGGCGGACCGGCTGCGGCCGCGGTGCCGCCCAGTCCGCCAGCGAGGGGCACGGCAGCGCCGGCCGCAGCGCCCGTGAGGACAAACCGTCGACGTGTGAGTGCTCTCTCGGCGGGCGTGTCCTGCCTGGAAGGGTCGCCCCGCATGTCGGAAGGGTGGTCACCGCCCATGGCTGTCCCTTTCGTCCAGTCCTCTCTGCATCATCGGTTAAGCCGCGGCAGGCAGGAAGGCACAGTTCGTCGAGGACGCGGTCGGGCCGCTCGCTGCTCCGGGCCATGGGGTTGCTGGGGGCCGGCGAGGTGTTGCGGCCGACCGCGCTCGCGCGCACCTGTCTGGTCCGGGACGCCCCGATGGATCTGCGGCCGTACCTCGCACCCAGCGGCGCTCGGCCGAGCTGCCTCGAGCTGGTGGAGGTGTTGCGAACGGGCACGCCGCCGGCTCGCGCAGAAGCCTCTAACCGACCCTCAGAACCGGTAGCGGACCACCCAGACACCGCGCCGAGCCTGGGACGGCCACCGGGCGAAGATTCCGGAGATGGCGCGCATCGGCCAGCTCAGCTGGGCGACCTCTGGCGCCCGGTAGCCCACCTGCTCCTCGATGAACGTCAGACGAGGGTTCAGCTTCTCCAGCTCTCGGGGGTCGTCGAAGCCGAACCCTCGGTAACCCTTCGGTACGCCGACCGACCTGACGACGGCGTTGGATCCCATCAACCGGGCGACGAGCCTGGTGTAGGCGTTGAAAACCAGCTCGCCACCGGCGAAGTGGTCGGTCAGCCGGGTGAGGATCTGCCTGTTGTCATCCTCGGAGAGGAAGCCCAGGACGCCGTCGGCGACGATGATGGTGGGGCGGTCGGCCGGTACGCCGTCCAGCCAGTCAGGATCGGTCAGCGACGCGCCGATCGGATGGGCCCCCGCGCGCTCCGGAAGAACCCGCCGGCGCAGGCCGATGACCTCCTCGAAGTCGACGTCGTACCAGTCCACGCCGGCTGGCGGGTCGACGCGGAACATCCGGGTCTCCAGCCCGCAGCCCAGCTCGACGACCACCGCGTTCGGGTGCGCCGCGAGGAAGTCGCGGACGGCCCGGTCCAGCATCTTGCTGCGGAGGGCGATGCCGAGAGGGACGCCCGCGGTGAGCTTCACGGTGTCGAAGTCGTAGTCGATGCGGCGCATCACGTCGTCGGCCAGCGGGTCGCCCAGGATGGGGTTTCTTGCCCGGCTGTCCAGCGCACGTTCCTTCAGCGTGATCAGCAGGGTCTTCTGCACCGGGGTGAGGTGGTCAAGCGTTGGGGTTGTCATGGTCCCGTTCCTCTTCGTGGGAGGCCGTGCCCTCGCCGTACTTGGTCACCGCGTCGTGAATCTGGGTCCCGACCTCCGACCTGGCGAACTCGCCCATGGACGTGTAGATCTCGAACATGGCCATGGCGAGCCGGGTGGAGTGCTCGCGCTCTAGCGGGTCGACCCCCATCCGCCTGGCGAGGTGGTCGTGCAGCACGATCGTTCCGCCGTGCATCGCGGCCATGACGGACGCCCCGTCCGTGGCCTGCTGTGAGCCCGGCGGGAAGCGCTCCGGCCAGGTGCCGGTCAGGAACTCCTCGGCGCCGGAGGCCAGCTGGTCGAACACGTACGCCGCGGCGGGCGACCCGTCGACAGTGCCGCGGGCGAGGTAGCGGACCAGAGGCGCGCTCGTCTCGTACAGGGCGGTCATGAAGTCGGGGTTCGTGATCTCGCCCTCGGTGAGGCTCCGCGTCAGTCGTCGCCGGAACACCTCGATCACTGCCTCGTCGCAGGCCTTCCGGAGCGCTTCCTTGGAGCCGAAGTGGTGCTGGACCAGCCCGGTCGACACGCCGGCCGCGTCGGCGATCCCCTTGATCGTGGCGCCCTTGACGCCGTGCTCGGCGAACTGCGCCAACGCCGCGTCCCTGATCCGCGCGCGGGCCGTCAGGTCCCCCGGCGGCCGGTCGTCCGACCCGTAGATTGACGACATGGCTTGGATACTACATAAACATATTGCAAACAATATTGTCGTATTGGAGCCGGTTTAGGTGGTCGGCCGTCAGATGCTCGACCACAGATCGCAGTGGTGCTCGGCGGAGAGGTACGCCGCGGATGCCGCCTTCTCCCGGCGCCAGGGAATGCACGCCTCGGCCATACCCGGCGAAAGGCCCTGGGGAGGCTACTGGGTGCCGGCTATGCGGCGAGCCCGTCGTAGGCGGCCAGCACGATGCCGATGGCCCGGTAGTCCCCCCGCGTGCCCTCGTCGAGCATCTGGTTCATCACGTACGACACAGTCATGCGGGCGTCGAGGTCGACCACCACCAACGAGCCGCCCCACCCGCCCCAAAAGCAGGTGCGCGGGTTGGGTGAGATCGGCAGCTCGTTGCCGCCCCGGCCGTAGCCCATGCCGTAGCGCATCGGCATACCCAGGCAGCGGTCTACGCCCTGGTACTGCTCCTCCAAGACGCGCTCGCAGCCCGCCTCCGACAACAGCGGGCAGCCCGATGTGGAAGTCGGCGCCCAGCGGCCCGGCCACCTCCTCGGCGAAGAACGTGCCCAGGCTGCGGCCGGCGACCCGGCGGACGACCTCGCCGACGAGGAAACCCTGGGTGAGCGCGTGGTAGCCGGCCTCGGTGCCCGGCTCCCAGCGGGGTGTCTGCGCGGCCAGCCGCGCCGTGACGGTCGGCCAGTCGTAGAGCTCCTCGACCGTCAGCGGCTCGTCCTAGGTGGGCAGGCCCGCGGTGTGGGAGAGCAGGTGTCGAACCTGTACGCCCTCCTTGCCCGCGGCGGCGAACTCCGGCCAGTACGTGGCGACCGGCGCGGCCAGGTCGAGGTCGCCGCGATCGGCGAGGATCAGCGCGCACAGCGCCGTCATCGTCTTGGTGGTGGACCAGACGTTGGTGATGGTGTCCCGTTCCCATGGGACGGTGCGGGCCACGTCGACGTACCCGCCCCAGATGTCGACCACCGGCTCGCCGTCCACGTACACCGTCGCCGAGGCGCCCACGTCGTCGTCCAGCGAGGCCGCCAGCAGGTCGCGCACCTCCCCGAACCGGTCCTCGCACGCCCCGTGAACCTCCGCCATGGACGGAACCTAACCCGGTTCGCCCCGGCGGAGCCACGGATATAGGCGCGGTCCGGTTGTGCGGGGTGTCTTCCCGCGGCGAACTATTCGATTCCCCGCCAGTCGTCGTCGAAGAAGAAGGCGTCCGAGGTCGGCGGGATGGGGCTTTGCACCTCCAGCCAGCGAACCGGCTCGTCGCCCTCGTTGATGAAGCCGTGTGAGGAGTTCACCCCGGTCCAGACGAGGTCGCCGGCGCTCACCCGTACCTGCTCGCCGTCGAGCGTGCCGAGGGCCGTGCCGGACAGCAGGTAATAGATCTCCTCGAACGGATGGAAGTGCTCCTTGGCGGCATTCCCGTGCCCGGCACGGGGGGCGAACTCGACCATGAACAGGGTGTGGTGCTGCGCGCCGAGGAGCTGGTCGACAAGCATGCGGATGGAGATGCTGCGGATGTTGGGTCCGTGGTAGCCGGGCATGGTCAACGGCCCGTAGGGCGCCATGTCGTCGTCGCTGAAGCGGCCGACGTAGCGCCGGCGCGGGTCGGTCTCGTCCGGTTCCGGCAGCGTAGCGGGGAAGGCGTGGTCCGGGGCGAAGTACGTGCCGTGGGCATCGCCGATCGGGCGGGGCTGGGGTGCTCGTGCTTCCAACCAGCGGACGAGGCCGTCCGTGTCGTTTCGCCACGCGTGCGGCGTCGCGACGGGCGCGAAGCCGTAGTCGCCCTCGCGCACCCGGTAGCCGGTGTCGGCGGTCGCCACGCTGGCGCCGCCGGAGAGCACGTAGAAGGACTCCTCGAAGGGATGGAGGTGGCTGGGCAGGTGCGCACCGGGAGGCAGCTCGCAGAGTCGGATCTCCAGGTGGACCGAGGAGTTCCCGGCACCGGCGAGCGGCGCGACGCGCAGTCCCGAGCCGGCGAGCACGTCCTCCGGCGCGGCCCAGCTCAGCCGCTCGCCGCGGGTCACGCTATGTGCCATGGGATTCCTTTCTGCGAGCGAATGCGGTCGGCCGCGACGCGTTTGCCCACGGGTCCACGAGCATCTTCACCGCGGGCGCGCGGCCTTGCGTCAGCGGCTCCAGGCCGTGCGGCACGAGTTCGTCGAGGGTGAGCGCGGTCGGTGCGACGTCGGCCCAGCCCTCCCTGCGTGCCGCGACCAGCCGTACGGCCTCGGGCAGGTCATCCTGGTACACCATGGCGTTCGTGCCGACGAACTCCAGCTCGGAGACGGTGAGCCGGCCCAGGTCCACGGGATGGGGCCGCTTCTGGATGCCGACCAGTACGAGCCGACCGCCGCGCGGCAGGGTGGCCAGCGCCGACTCGTAGCCCGCCACGGTGCCGCTCACCTCGAAGACCACAGCGGGCGGCCCGCCCTCCTCCTCCAGTGGGGCGGCGCCGAGCCGCCGGGCGAGTTCGAGCCGCTCGTCCACGAGCTCGCGGACGGCAACGCCCACGCCCCACCGGCCGAGGACGTACACCAGGAACGCACCGATCCCGCCGGCGCCGACGAGCACCGCGCGCTCCTCCGGGGTGATCCGCGAGCGCCGGGCCGCGTGCACGGCGATGGACATCGGCTGGACGAGCGCGGCGGCGTCGCCGGTCAGGCCGTGCTCGTCGGCGAACACGCAGTTGGCCAGCGGCGTGGTGACGTAGCGCGCGAGGGCGCCGTCGCGGTGCAGGCCGACCGCCGCGTACGACTCGCACATGTTGCCGCGGCCGCGGGCGCACTGCCAGCAGGCGCCGCAGCACAACGAGCCGGCCGAGGCCACGAGGCGTCCGACCAGGCCCGGGTCGAGTTCGTCGCCGACCGCGACGACCGTGCCGGCGAACTCGTGTCCCATGACCATCGGTCCGAGGTGCCCGGTGGCGGGATGGCGCCGTTCCACGGGAAACATGGACGGCCCGTGGGCGTACTCCGCGGCGTCGGTCCCGCAGATCCCGGCGGCGGCAACGGACAGCAGGACTTCGTTCGGACCGGGTCGAGGTACGGCGACCTCCTCGACCCGCACGTCGCCGCGCCCGTGGAACACCGCGGCGGGCATCCTGTGCGTCGAGCTAGACATTGAGCTGGCTGCCCCGGGCCGGCCGGAAGATCCCGGCCACGCCCCGCTTCGCGTACAGCGCGAACAGGACGAGCAGCAGGCCGAGGACTATCCGGTTCGACTCGATCGGAATGGTCCAGCCGAACGGATGGACCGTGGCGAACAGGGTGCGCAGCCACTGTTCGAGCAGGACGACGATGCCGGCCCCGAGGAGCGGACCCTGCCAGGTGCCGAGCCCGCCGATCACGCAGACGAGCACCACGTCGAGGGAGAGGCCGAGGCTGAAGGTGCCGGTCGGCTCGATGTAGCCGGTCTGGAACGCGTAGAGTCCGCCGGCGAGCCCGGCGAGGGCCGCGCCGAGCAGCAGCGCCGCGAGCTTGACCGCCGTCGTGCGCACGCCGAGCGCGGCCGCCGCGTCCTCGTCCTCACGGATGGCGCGCAGCGCGTACCCGAAGTTGGAATGCTGGACCGCGTACGCGAGCCCCGTCGCGAGCACGACGAAGCCGAGAAAGCAGTAGTAGAAGAGGGCGGCTATCGGCCGCGGCCCGGTGGCCGGTGCGGTGGTGTAGACGCCGCTCGCCCCGTTCGTGATGGCCAGGTTCAGCGCGGCGGACTGGGCCAGAAACGTGATCACGAGCGTGAAGATCGCGAAGTAGTGCCCGCGCAACCGCAGCGTCGCCAGGCCCACCGGCAGCGCGGTGAGCACGGCGAGGCCCGCGGCCACCGGCAGCGTCTGCCACATCCCCCAGGCCAGCCGCTCGTTGAGGATCGCCGACGAGTAGACGCCCACGCCGAAGAACACGGCCATGCCGAAGTTGAGGTAGCCCCCGAATCCGCCGAGCATGTTCCAGCCGTGCGCGACGAGCGCCAGCATCAGCGCCGCGGTGATCGTGGTGACGATGCCCAGCTTCAGCGTGTACCCGAAGGGCGCCATGACCAGGAGCACGCCGGCCGCGGCGGCCGGCCCGAGCCAACGCGATCGCGGCATCCGCAACGTCACCACCTCACACCGTCCGGGTCGCCGTGCCCCGGAGCCCCTGGTTGCGCACCACGAGGGCGACGACCAGCAGCGCGTACACGGCGAGGTAGACGTAACGGAACGGGATGATCGTGCCCGCCAGCGACTCGGCGATCCCCAGCAGCAGCCCGGCGAGCAGCGTGTTCAGGACGCTGCCCAGCCCGCCGACGATGACGAGCAGGAACGCCCAGGCAAGCCAGCGCACGTGCTCCTGTGGGCTGAACGGCACGTTGAACGAGAGCACCACCCCGCCGAAGCCGGCGAGGGCGACGCCGCCGGCGAAGACGTACGCCCGCAGCCGGCTCACCCGGATTCCCACCAGGGACGCGACGTCACGGTTCTGCGCGATCGCCCGGATCGCCGTGCCGGTGAGCGTTCTGGTGAGAAAGAGGTGCAGCCCCACCATGAGGGCGAGCGTCAGCCCCGCGCCGACCAGACGGGGGATCGGGACGTTGGCCGGGCCGAGGGAAACGGTCCCGGCGAGGTAGCCGGGGGACACACTGTAGGTGTCCGTGCTGAACCGGAGAATCGCGACGCTCTCCACGATGACCATCAGGCCGAAGAAGACGAGCAGCACGGTCAGGTCGGATTCCCGGGCCAGCTTCCGCACCAGCGTGCGCTCGATGCCGCCGCCGACGGCGAACAGCAGGACCACGACCACGACCAACGCGAGGAACGGGTCGAGGCCCCAGGCGTTGACGAGCTGCCAGGTCATCAGGGACGCGAAGATGAGCAACGCGCTGTGCGCGACGTTGATGATGCCGAGGACGCCCAGCACCAGGCTGAGCCCGAGCGCGAGCGCGGCGTACACCGTGCCCAGCAGCGCGCCGCTCACCAGGGCCTGCACGAACTGGTCGAGCGTCATGCGCTGCCCTCCCCTCCCACGCCGAGATCTATGTTGTGGGACCGATTTGCCGGGTTTGGACCCCCCGCAACATAGATCTCGGCGTGGGGGATCATGACCGGAGCACTCACAGCTGCAGCCATTCCTTGATGAGCTGGTCGAGTTGGTCGCCGAACCGCTGCCGTTCGCCCTCCAGGTGGTTGCGCCCGTAGGCGAGCGTGTAGACGTAGTCGGCGAGCCCGACGGCGGCCTTGATGTTCTGGTCCACCAGCAGGATCGCGCGGCCCTCGTCCTTGAGCTTGCCCAGCTCCTCGTACACCTCGTCGACCAGCGCCGGGGACAGGCCGACGGATGGTTCGTCGACGAGCACGATGCGCGGATCGAGCACGAGGGTGCGACCGAACTCCAGCAGCCGCGCCTGACCGCCGGACAGCCCACCGGCCGGCTTGGCGCGCAGCGGTACGAGCAAGGGGTACCGGTCGAACATCCGGTCCACCGCCTCGTTCAGCCGGCGCCTGTCCCGGCGCAGGCTCCAGGCGCCCAGCCGGAGGTTCTCCTCCACGGTGAGCCGCGGGAACACCGACCGGCCCTGCGGCAGGAACGCGACGCCGAGCCCGGTCCGTTCGTCGACCGGCGTGTCGGTGATGTCCCGGTCGTCCAGCACCACCCGGCCCTCCCGGGGACGGAGGAACCCGTACAGCACGCGCAGCGCGGTGGACTTGCCGGAGCCGTTCGGTCCCAGCACCGCGGTCACCCACCCGGGCGGCGCATGCAGCCGCACGCCGTCCAGGACCAGGTCGTGGCCGAAGTAACCGGCGGAGGCGTCCACGAGGGATAGCCCGGCGCTCATGACGCCCTCCCGGCGGCGCCGAGGTAGGCCTCGATGACCCTGGTGTCCTCCGACACCTCCTGCGGAGAGCCGTGGCAGATCACCGCGCCGTCGCTCATGCACACCACCTCGTCGGACAGCCGCATGAGGTCGGGGATCTCGTGGCTTACCACCACGAAGGACGTTCCCTCCTCGTTGCGCTGCCGGATGCGCTCGCGCATGGTTTCCTTCAGGCTCGGATGCACGCCGGCGAACGGCTCGTCCATGAGCACCGTGTTCGGTCCCGTCATCAGGGCCCGTACGAACTCCAGCAGCTTCTGCTGTCCACCGGACAGCTCGCTCGCGGCGGTGTCGCGGTGCGCCGACAGGCCGGCGAACTCCAGCAGCCCCTCCGCCCTGCGGTGCAGCTCCCGGCGCGCCAGCCGGGTGTGCAGGGTGGGGATGAGCAGGTTCTCCAGCGCCGTCACCGTGGAGAACACTCGCGTCGTCTGGAACGTCCGGGTGATTCCACGGCGTACGAACTCCCGGCTCGATCGACCCGCCAGCTCGACGCCGTCCACGGTGATGGAGCCGGCGTCCGGGCGGAGGACCCCGTTGAGCAGGTTGAGCGTCGTTGTCTTGCCGGAGCCGTTCGGGCCGATGAGCCCCACGATGGTGCCCGGCGGCACCCGGAACGACGCCTCCCGTACGGCCCGGTGGCCGCCGAACCGTTTGCTCAGCCCGGCCGCGACGAGACCCTGAGTCACCGCAGCGGCACCCGCGCCTTGCCCGTCGCCTCCTCCTCCGGCCAGATGATCTCGTTGTGGTCATCCTGGAATTGGGTGAGCAACGCGCCGAACGCCAGCGTCCCGTCGGGGTTGTACCGGAGCTCGCCGACGGCGGTGTCGAACGTCCTGCCGTTCAGGTAGTTCCGCAGCCGCGTCTGGTCGAGCGACGCCGTTCCCTCGACGGCCTGCTCCATCACCTGCAGGATGGCGAGCCCGCCGGCGCCATATGCGGGCATCTCCTGGTAGTCGAGCTTCTCTTCCAGGTGCTGGGCCAACTCCTCCAGCCCGGGATTGTCCTGGGTAGGCCAGGCCGTGGTTGTGGACATCACGTTGTTGCCGGCCTCGCCCAGGTCTCGCCAGGTCGGGAGGGTGGTGACCTGCGAACCACAGGAGCAGTAGAAGTCCGGCTGGAACTTCTGCTGATGCACCGTCTTGGCGATCAGCGCGCCGTCGTTGGGCAGGCTCAGCGCGATGAACACGTCGGGATTGGTCGCCTTGGCCTTCTGGATCAGGCCGGTCACGTCCGTCGCCTTCTGGTCGTACTCCTCGTCGAAGACGACCCGCATGCCGGCCTGCTTCGCGTAGTTGAGCACACCCTCCTTGCCCTCGTAGCCGGTGCGGACGACCAGAGTGAAGGGGTTTTGGGCGGTCACCAGGGCGAGGCTCTTGGGTCGCTCGCCGGCCGGCAGGGTCTTGAAGTACTCGAACAACGGCCTGCCGTACTGGTGGTCCTGATAGGGCCAGGACGTGACGATCATCTTGTTGCGCGCGTGCAGCTCCTGGCTGACGAACCCGCCGTCCCACAGCACCTTGCCGGCCCGCTCGGTGATCGGGACGATCGCGCCGCCCACCTGCGTTGAGTAGGGCGCGAGCAGCAGATCCGCGCCGTCTTCGTTGATGAGCCTCTGGTAGAGCTGCTGCGCCGTGGTGGGGTTGCTCTCGTCGTCGTAGATGATCAGCTTGACCTTCCGGCCGAGGAGGCCGCCCTCGCTGTTGACCTTGTTCACCCAGAAGTCGTAGGCGGCCTTGTAGGCAGCCGACGAGGTGGCGTAGTCGCCGGACAGCCCCAGCGTGCCGCCCACGATGATCGGCTCGTTGGGGCTCTCCGAGCCGGTGTCGTCACCCGTGGCGCAGGAAGCGGCGAGAAGCGTCAGCGCGGCGAGCGCGGACACGAGCAGGCGAGCGCTTTTCCGGGGTCCCATGGCCCACCTTCCTGATGCTGCAACCGATTGCAGTCAACGTTGCACGCTAGAAGCGTTCATTTCAGCGGGTCAACCCTCGGCTGGCAAGCACCGACAAGCACCTGCAAGCGCTGGGAAGCACGCCTTGACGAGTAGGCTTCCGTGGTTAATTCTGGTTAACTGGCTTAGCCACTTTGCCGCAGACCTGCGGTGCACGTCAATGGTCCAAGCGCGTCGGTCGGGGAGGACGCCATGCAGGGAACCGATGATCAGGCGCGCGGCGTTCTCCGCCCGGAGCACGAGACCGCCCGCCGCGCCGCCGCCCGGATTCGCCTCCGCGCGGTCCGCATGGTCGGCAAGCAGGGGTTCGGTTACCTCGGCCAGGCCCTGTCCTCGGCCGAGCTGATGGCCGTGCTGTTCACCGAGCACCTACGCTCCGGTATCGACCGGTTCGTCCTATCGCCGGCGCACTACGTGATAGCCGCCTACGCTGCCGCCGTCGACCTCGGGATGCTCACCGAGGAGCAGCTCGCCACGTACGGCGACGACGACTCGGCGCTGGAAGCGATCGGCACCGAGCGGACGCCGGTCGTCGACCTGACTTGCGGCTCTCTCGGGCAAGGGCTCTCCGGCGCGATCGGCCTCGCGCTGGCGGCCCGGCTGCGGGCCGAGGACCGCACCGTCTACGCGTTCGTGAGCGACGGCGAGATGGAGGAGGGCCAGCTGTGGGAGGCGGCGATGTTCGCGGCCCACCACGGACTGGCGAACCTGGTGGTGCTGCTCGACTGCAACAACTCCCAGGTCGACGGACCGGTCAGCGACGTCACCACCGTCGAGCCGGTCACCGCCAAGTGGCAGGCCTTCGGGTGGCACGCCGAGGAGGTCGACGGGCACGACGTCGCCATGGTGTCGGCCGCGCTCGGGCGGGCCCGCTCGGCCGCCGGTCCGGCGGTGGTGGTGGCCCGCACCAACGCGCTGGGCGGCATCACCTGTCTGCCGGGCGGGGCGGACGCGCACTTCGTGAAGCTCACCCCGGAACTCGTGGAGCAAGCAGTTGCCGAACTGGAGGAGGCCATCCGTGGGTGACCCGCCCTATCCCGTCGTGACGAAGCCGTTCGGGCGGGCGCTCGTCGATCTCGCCGCGGCCCGCGACGACGTGGTTTGTCTCAGCGGCGACCTGACCCGGCAGACCGAGGTCGACCTGTTCCGCGACACCTTTCCGGAGCGTTTCTTCAACGTGGGAATGGCCGAGCAGAACATGGTGGGCATCGCCGGCGGGCTCGCCCGGGACGGGTTCACGGTCTTCGTGCCAACGTTCGGCGTGTTCTGCACCCGCAGGCCGTTCGACCAGGTGGCCATGGCTGTCGGGTATCCGCGGCTGCCGGTGCGCCTGGTGGGTTTCATGCCCGGCCTGTCCAGCCCGGGCGGTCCGAGCCACCAGGCAGTCGACGACGTGGCGCTGATGCGGGCGGTCCCGAACATGACGGTCCTCGACGTGGCCGACGCCACCGAGATCCGGCAGGCGGTGTTCGCCCTCGCCGACCTGCCCGGTCCGGCGTACCTGCGGCTGAAACGCGGCGAGATCCCGGTGATCTTCGATGATGACCACCGACTGCTCCTCGACCGGGCCCAAGTGCTGCGCGAGGGCCACGACCTGACGGTGGTCACGGCCGGGATGATGCTGCCGGCCTCGCTCGCCGCCGCCGACGTCCTCGCCGGGCGCGGCGTCTCGACCTCGGTGGTGCACGTCCCCGTCGTCAAACCGCTCGACGCGGCGACGGTGCTGGCCGCCTGCGCGCATACCCGCGCGACGGTGGTCGCGGAGAACCATTCGATCGTCGGCGGTCTCGGCTCCGCGGTGGCCGAGGCCCTCGCCGAGGCCGGCCTCGGAAGGCCGCTTCGCCGAGTCGGCGTGCGGGACACCTACGCCGAGGGTGGCTCGGCCGCCCACCTGTTCGCCCGGTACGGCCTCGACGTCTCCGACGTGGTGGCAAGGGCCTGGGAGCTCCTCGACCTTCCCGGCGAGCCGCCGCGTGCGGAGACGGTCCGTGAGCCGTCGGGAAACCTCGGCCCCGTCTAGCCAGCCCCGTCATGCCGGCCCTGTCTAGGAGCACACCATGTCCCAAACCGCTCGCGGAACCACACTCGACACGCCGGTCGCGTCCCCCGGCGCCGTGTTGGGCGTCGACTGGGAGAGCCGCGTCGACTTCGCGCGGCTGCGGGCGCAGCGCCTCGCCCGGGCCCACGCCGTCCTGGAGGAGTCCGAGCTCGGCTCCCTGCTGCTGTTCGACATGAACAACGTCCGTTACACGACGGCTGGTCATATCGGAAACTGGGCCCGCGACAAGCTGTTCCGCTGCGTCCTGCTCATGCGTGGGCGGGACCCGATCCTGTGGGACATCGGCTCGGCCGCGCGTCAGCATCAGACGTATGCGCCGTGGCTGCCGCGGTCGAGCTGGCGGGCTGGGCTGTCGAGCTGGCGGGGCGCCATCCCCGAGGAGGTCGGAGTTGAGCGCGGCAACGCACGGCGGACCGCGGAGCTCCTGCGGGAGCACGGCCTCGCCGACGATCCGGTGGGTGTCGACGTCGTCGAGCTGCCGGTGCTGCGGGCGCTGGAGGCCGAGGACCTGAGGGTCGTCAACGGTCAGGGCGTCATGCAACGGGCCCGGCGCATCAAGACGGTCGACGAGGTGGCCCTGCTGGACCACGCCGCGGCGATGGTGGACGGGGCGTACGACGAGATCTACCGCAACCTCCGGTCGGGGGTGCGGGAAAGCGACATGGTGGCCCTGGTCAACCACTTCCTGTTCACCAACGGGTCCGAGGAGGTGGAGTGCGTCAACGCCATCTCCGGCGAGCGGTGCAGCCCGCATCCGCACGTCTTCTCCGACCGGCTGCTGCGCCCCGGCGACACGGCGTACTTCGACATCATCCACTCCTACATGGGCTACCGCACCTGCTACTACCGCACGCTGAACGTCGACACGGCGAGCCCGGCGCAACGCGATGCATATGCTAGGGCGCGCGAGTTCATGGACGCCGCGATTGCCGAGGTACGACCGGGCGTGACGAGCGACCAGATCGTCCGGCACTTCCCGGCCGCACGCGACTTCGGCTTCGCCGACGAGGAGGAAGCCTTCGGGCTCCAGTACTGTCACGGCGTCGGGCTGTCGGTGTGGGAGCAGCCGCTGATGAGCCGCTACCACTCGTTCGAGCATCCCGTCGAGATCGAGGAAGGCATGGTCTTCGCGGTCGAGACGTACTGGCCAACAAAGGACGGGAGCGCGGCGGCCCGTATCGAGGAGGAGGTGCACGTGACCAGCGAGGGACCGCAGGTGATCACGCGGTTCCCCGCCGGCGAGCTCCTCGTCGCGGGTACCAGGTACTGGAACGGGGTCACGCTCTGAGTCGCCGACGGTCTTCGGCCTCCACGCACGGGCTGCGTCCGGTGTCGGCGACCCGAGTCGTCGACGCGGCGATCGACCGCATCCGCCGGTTCATCATCGACAACGACCTGGGTGCCGGCGCGCGGCTGCCGTCCGAGCGGGAGTTCGCGGAGGTTCTCGGGGCGAGCCGTCCGACGGTCAGCCAGGCGCTACGCACGTTGTCGCTGATGGGCCTCATCGAGATCCGGCCCGGCTCCGGCGCGTTCGTGGCGCGCAAACCCGCCACGATGGTTACCGCCTCGGTCAACCTCATGCTCGACCTCGAGCCCTCCTCCGCCGACCAGCTCGCGCAGCTTCGGTACTGGCTGGAGGCGGCGGGCGCCAACGAGGCGGCGCGGGTGTGGGCCGGCGAAGACCTCGCGGAGGTGGAGAAGTCCCTGCGCGACATCAGGGCCTCGGAGGGCAGCACCTCGTCATGGATGGTCGCGGACACCGCCTTCCACATCGCTATAGCGAAGGCCTCGCGCAACCGGTACCTCGCGGACCTGTTCGAGGGCGTGCACACCACCGTGCTGAAGTACGTGTACGAGGGGTGGGTCGAGCGCGACGAGGTTCCGGAGTGGCTCGCGGCGCCGAGCTGGGACGAGATCGTCGCCGTACACACGTCGATCTTCACGGCCCTGGCCGAGCGGGACGACGCCGCGCTATCCGTCCACCTTTCCCACCATCACCGCCTTCTGCTCGACCACATCGCCTACGGTCAGGCCGGGACCGAGAAGGCGTAGAAGGTGCTCGGCGACGGGGGCGATGGAATCTCCAGGCGGTTGGGGTAGCCGTTGCCCCAGTACACGGTGCCGTCGACGACGGCCGGGCCGGCGGCCGAGGGGCCGTCGCCCTGGAAGTCCCACAGGACGTCACCGGTGGCCGCGTCCAGGGCGAACATCCGCCCGCTCAGCGAGCCGGCGTACATGACGCCGTTCGCGACGGTGACCGCGGCAGTGTCGATGTCCTGGCTCGGGTCCGCGGTCTGCCAGAGGATCCGGCCGGTGGCCGGGTCGAGCGCGGCGAACGAGCCGTAGTCGATCGTCTGTCCGTTCGGCAGCTCGTACGGTCGACGCTCGAAGTTCGCCTCGGCGAGGTAGATCCGCCTGCCGTCGGTCGCGGTGCCCCACTGGATGCCGCCGTTCACCCCTCCCGGCCCGGCGGCCGCGCTCCACAGGATCTCACCGGTGCGGGCGTCGAGCAGCCAATACTGGCCGCTCTTCTGCCCAGCGCCGACCACCCGCCGCGACCGCCCGTCGACGTGCGCTACGAACAGCTGTGCGCCAGTACCGAAGTCCCAGTCGGGGCCGGGGTTGTCCGGGCAGTTGTCCGGCGGGAAGCCGGGCAGGCAACCGCCGTTCCAGTCGTCGAAGATCTCCGGGCCGGCCGCCCACTCGATGGCGCCGGTGCGCATGTCCAGCGCCAGAACCGAATCCACGTGGTCGTCGGGCGACAGGCACTCCGCCGGTGTGCCGCCCGCGTTCTGGCAGTCCTTCGCCTCCTGCGGCACCGTGTAGTTGTTGCCGGTCGTGACGTACACCCGGCCGCGTCTCGGGTCGATCGCCGGTGTGCCGCCCCAGACGGACGCGCCGCTGTAGCCGCCGGGCGCTCCGCCGTTGTCCGGGACGGTGTAGGTCCGCCACAGGATCCGTCCCGTCGCCGCATCGAGGGCGACCACGTTGCCGCGGAACGTGCAGCACGGGTAGTCAGGGTCTCCCGCCAAGGCGAACTCCACAGAGGACACGCCCTGGTAGACCACGCCGTCGTGCACCATCGGCGCCTGTGTGAGCTGCGCCGCGGGGTGGTCGTCGACGAGCCTGCTCCACACCAGGTCGCCGGTCTGGGCGTCGATCGCCATCAGGCGCGCGCCGGCGCCCACCGACCCGCCCTGGTCGCCGATGTAGACGATGCCGTGCGACACCGCCGGGCTGGTCCGTGACACGTTCCGTTCGAGGCCTGTGTACTCAGAGACCTGCCGCGACCAGATCACCCGGCCTGAGCTGGCGTCGGCCTTGGTGAGGTAGCCAGCCCAGTCCGGGAAGTAGACGGCGCCGTCGACGACCGCCGGGGTCGCCGAGATTTCGCCCTGGGTGGGAATGGTCCACTTGACGGTGAGATCGCTCGCGTTGAAGCGGTCGATCTTCTTCTCGAACGGGTTAGAGCGGGTGTTCGCCACGTCATGTCCACCGACCGGCCAGTCCAGATGGTTCGACGTTGCGACAGGTAAAGCGACAGCGCACACTGCCGGGGCCAATAAGGCAGCCAGACGTCGGGGAAACCAATCTCGACCGGGTAGCACGGCGTCCGCCTCCCGTTGTTGACCGTCGGCGTGTTCGGCACGCCATCGCCATCGTCGTGGCGAACCCGCCGACAGTCAACGAGATAACGAGGCGGCGAGTGGGTCAGGCGGGGTGGCGGTACGAGCCGGCGTCGAAGGGGCCAGGGACGAGCCGGGCGAACCGGTTCTCAGGTTTGCGGATTACGAAGACCAGGTCGCTGCGGTCTGCGGAGAGTCGTCCACCAGAGAGTGCTTCGACCGCGCGCAGCACCCAGCGCATCGGCCGGGCGAGCCGCCCGAAGCGCTTGAGCGACGGCGCCGAGGCGTACTCCTCCATGACGACAAGTCCGCGCATCAGGCAGTACCGCTGAATGCCGGCATGCGAGACAACCAGCTCGTACACGACCGGAAGCGGTTCGTTCTCCGACCCCGCCGGGCCGAGCCACCGCCAATACAGGGTGCGCACCCACATGGGCAAGATCCGTACGCAAAAACCGTACGCGGACTCTCGATCCGGGATCTTCAGCAAGAAAAGCCCGCCGGGTTGCAGAGCGGCGAGGATGCGATCCAGGACGAGTTCGACATTTCCGGCGCGTTGCAGCAGCCACGAGCTATGGACCACGTCGAACGACCGCTGCGGCAATGGGAGCGTGCGGAGGTCGCCGAGCATCCATAGGTCCAGATCGCTGCGCTCTTCGGTGCGGGCGCGCAGCACCGGATGGTCGTAGTCGATGCCGGTGATGTGTGAGTCGACGTCGTCGAGGTTCGGCACCTGTCCGACGCCGCAGCCCGCCTCGAGAATCCGGATTTGTCTGCCGTTCGCATCGTGCGCCAGGCTCTTGATACGGCGCGCGAACAAGTCCTCGTCGCGTATTCGAGAACGAATCGGCTGAACCTGCGTCACGATCTCAAAGGCTAGTACTTCATCAACCGAATGATCGTGAAGAAACGACGAGTCAGGAAAGGATATATTAGATCTTTTGTACCCTCCTGGCCGGGATCTATGGAGAAACTCAAAGCGGGCCGGTTCAAATTTCTGCAAGATCACGGCCAAGATAGGGCGGCGCGTGGCGGGGGTCGGGCGCGAGCAGGCTCGCAAGGGGCGTAGGCTGAAGCGGTCGATACTCCCCGGGGTCTACACGGATCCCGGGGCTTAGCGCTGCCCTTGAACCCATGAACCTGTCTGGACTGCTCGACGTCGCCGTCGGCGACCCGGTGATGCGCCGCGTCTTGGACGCAGCGCGCGCCGACGACCCGTCGTCCCGCGCCGAACCGCTCGACCTCGTCGCACCGCCCGCGCTGCGTCCCTTCCTCGTCGCGGCGCTGACGTCGAGGGGCGAGGGGGATGCCGGCCGGCCGGTGCTCGCCGTCACCGCCACCGAGCGGGAGGCCGAGGATCTGGCCGCCGCGCTCTCCTCGCTGCTGCCGCCCGAAGGGGTCGCGGAGTTTCCCGGCTGGGAGACGCTGCCGCACGAACGGCTCTCGCCGCGTTCGGACACCGTCGGCCGGCGCCTCGCCGTACTGCGCCGGCTGCGTCACCCCGATCCCGACGACCCCCACCACGGGCCGCCCAGGGTGGTGGTGGCACCGGTGCGCAGCCTTCTGCAGCCGATCGTGGCCGGCCTCGGCGACCTTCGGCCGGTGGATGTGCGCACCGGGGACGAGGTCGACCTGACCGATCTCGTCGCCTCTCTCGTCGACGTCGGCTACGCCCGCGTGGACCTGGTGGAAAAGCGCGGCGAAGTCGCCGTACGCGGCGGCATCCTCGACGTCTTCCCGCCGACCGAGGAGCATCCGCTGCGGCTGGAGTTCTGGGGCGACACGGTCGAGGAGATCCGCTATTTCAAGGTCGCCGACCAGCGCAGCCTGGAGGAGGATCCGGGTGCCCAGCCGAGGCTCTGGGCGCCGCCGTGCCGCGAGCTGCTGCTCACCCCGGAGGTACGCGAGCGCGCCGGTGAGCTCGCCGAGGCACACGCGGACCACCCAGAGCTGGCCGAGGTCCTCGGCAAGCTGACCGACGGCGTCGCGGTCGAGGGGATGGAGGCGCTCGCCCCGGTCCTCGTCGACCGCATGGAGTTGTTGCTGGACTACTTCGCGGACGCGTACGTGCTCGCCTGCGACCCGGAGCGGATCCGCACCCGGGCCGCGGAGCTGGTCCGCACCAGCCAGGAGTTCCTGGATGCGGCGTGGGCCAGCGCGGCGACCGGCGGGGAGGCCCCGATCGACCTGGGTGGCGTCGCGTACAAGTCCATAGCTGAGGTCCATGCGGACGCCCGCGCCCTCGGCGTCACCTGGTGGACCATCACCCCGTTTGCGCCCACCCAGCCGGAGAGCGGGGCGGTCGATCCGGAAGCCCAGCAGGTTCACCTCGGTGCCCTGGCGGCGGAGTCGTACCGTGGCGACACCCAGCGCGTCCTCGCCGACATCAAGGGCTGGCTGCACGACGAATGGCGGGTCGTGCTGGTGACCGAGGGGCACGGCCCGGCGGAGCGGCTGGTCGAGGTGCTCCGCGACGACGGGATCGGCGCCCGTCTCGACGACGACCTGCGGGCCGTCCCCGAGCCCTCGATCGCCCACGTCTGCACCGGCCTGCTCGACCGCGGCTTCGTCTGGCCGGACGTGCGGCTCGCGGTCCTCACCGAGACCGACCTGGCCGGGCAGCGAGCCTCGACCAAGGACATGCGCCGGCTGCCCAGCCGCCGCCGCGCCACCATCGACCCGCTGCAGCTCAGGCCGGGCGACTACGTGGTGCACGAGCAGCACGGCGTCGGGCGCTACGTGGAGATGGCGCAGCGCACGGTTCGCCCGGCCGGGGCCGGGCATCGGGAACCCGGCGCCACCCGGGAGTACCTGGTCATCGAGTACGCGCCGGCCCGGCGCGGCCAGCCCGGCGACCGGCTGTACGTGCCCACCGACCAGCTCGACCAGGTCACCAAGTACGTCGGTGGGGAGGCGCCGGCGCTGCACCGGCTGGGCGGTGCCGACTGGGCCAAGGCCAAGGGACGGGCCCGCAAGGCGGTACGCCAGATCGCCGCCGAGCTGATCCGGCTGTACTCGGCCCGGATGGCCTCGTCCGGCCATCCCTTCGCGGCGGACAGCCCGTGGCAGCACGAGCTGGAGGACGCCTTCCCGTACGTCGAGACCCCCGACCAGCTCGCCGCCATCGACGAGGTCAAGGCGGACATGGAGAAGTCCTCGCCGATGGACCGGTTGATCTGTGGCGACGTCGGTTACGGCAAGACCGAGATCGCGGTGCGGGCGGCGTTCAAGGCGGTGCAGGACGGCAAGCAGGTCGCCGTGCTCTGCCCGACCACCCTGCTGGTGCAGCAGCACCACTCCACCTTCACCGAGCGGTACGCGAACTTCCCGGTGATGACCAAGGCCTTCTCCCGGTTCCAGACCGACAAGGAGGCGGCCGAGGTGCAGGAGGGCCTGGCCAACGGCACCGCGGACGTCGTCATCGGCACGCATCGGCTGCTGTCGCCGGAGACCAGGTTCAAGAACCTCGGCCTGGTCGTGGTCGACGAGGAGCAGAGGTTCGGGGTGGAGCACAAGGAGTACCTCAAGCATCTGCGCACCCAGGTGGACGTGCTCTCGATGTCGGCAACGCCGATCCCGCGCACCCTGGAGATGGGGCTGTCCGGCATCCGGGAGATGTCGACGATCCTCACCCCGCCGGAGGAGCGGCACCCGGTCCTGACCTTCGTGGGTCCGCACGACGAAGCCCAGATCGCCGCGGCGATCCGGCGCGAGCTGCTGCGCGAGGGCCAGGTGTTCTACCTGCACAACCGGGTGGCCTCCATCGACAGGGTCGCCTCCCGGGTGCGCGCGCTGGTGCCCGAGGCACGGGTCGGGGTCGCGCACGGGCAGATGCCCGAGCACCAGCTGGAAAGGGTGATGGTCGACTTCTGGGAGAAGGACCACGACGTGCTGGTGTGCACCACGATCGTCGAGTCCGGCCTGGACATCCCGAACGCCAACACCTTGATCGTCGACAGGGCCGACGCGTTCGGGCTGTCCCAGCTCCACCAGCTCCGCGGCCGGGTGGGCCGCGGCCGTGAGCGGGCGTACGCGTACTTCACCTACCCGCCGGAGCGCCCGCTCACCGAGACCGCGCACGAACGGCTGGCCACCATCGCCCAGCACACCGAGATGGGTGCGGGCATGTACGTGGCAACCAAGGACCTGGAGATCCGCGGAGCCGGCAACATCCTCGGGGCCGAGCAGGCCGGGCACATCGCGAACGTCGGGTTCGACCTGTACGTGCGGATGGTGGGCGAGGCGGTCGCCGAGTTCAAGGACGAGCGCGAGCACGAGCCGACCGAGGTCAAGGTGGAGCTGCCCATCGACGCGCACATCCCGCACGACTATGTGCCGGGGGAACGGCTGCGGCTGGAGGCGTATCGGCGGATCGCCGGCATCGAATCCGACGACGGCGTACGCGCCGTACGGGACGAGCTCACCGACCGGTACGGGCCTCTGCCCCCGCCGGTCGACAACCTGCTGGAGGTGGCACGGTTCCGGACCCGGGCGCGCGGCGCGGGCCTTACCGAGGTCGCGCTGCAGGGCAACCACGTCCGGTTCGCCCCGGTCGAGCTGCCCGACTCTGCCCGGGTGCGGCTGGGGCGGCTCTACCCGAGGAGCGTCGTCAAGCCCGCGGTGCGGACGCTGCTGGTGCCGGCCCCGAAGTATTCCTCGACGACGCTGGCGCGTCAGGCCGCCCCGATCGGCGGCCGCTTGCTGCGCGACCTGGACCTGCTCAAGTGGTGCACCGAGGTTGTCGACTCGGTACTGGACCACCGCGTCGGGGAGAAAACGGATCGGGCACACTAGGGCCTGTGCTTCGCAAGCTTCTCGGACTCGCAGTGGTCGCTGCAGCGTTGACCGCGTGCGGGCAGACACCGGTAAAGATGGGCGCCGCCGCCATCGTCGACGACGAGCGGATCACCACCGTCCAGGTGCAGGAGGCCGTTCGCTCCTTTCAGGAGGCGCATAAACGCTCCCCGGTCCCGCCGGAGCAGCTGAGGCTGCCCGACCCGCAGTCGCTGACCCGCAGCGAGCTGATGCTGCTGCTTCGGTTCCGCATCGTCGAGCAGGCGGCCGAGCGTGAGGGGATCTCGGTCTCCGAGGGGGAGATCGACTCGTTCATCGCCGAGCAGGGCAGCCGCCGGGACCTCGAGATGCGGGCGATGGTCGGCGGCATCCCGCCGGATCTGCTGCGCGAGGCGGTGCGGGAGGCGCTGATCCAGGAGCAGCTCGCCGGTCGGCTGGCGCCGGACGCCGACCCGACGCAGGCGGCCCCGCAGGTGCAGCGGTACCTGGTCGACCTCGCCCGCGACCTCGGCGTCAGGGTGAGCCCGCGGTACGGGCGGTTCGACTACAGCTCGCTCACCGTGGTGGCCGCCGACGACACCCTGTCCCGCCCGGAGAGCCAGGCCGGGGGCTGAGCCGACCCGTGCCCGGCCGCCTGGTCTTTCTCGCGACCACCCACCGGGTGGCGCCCGGACTGCTGAGCTGGCGTGCCTGGCGGGCGCTGGGCGAGGGGCAGGTGCTCGCGGCCTCGCTCGACCACCCTCAGGTCCCGTACCTGTCGGAGGCCGAGATCACAGTGCGGCCGGTCTCCGCGCGGTCGTCCTCACCGGCCGAGCTGGCGGGGCTGCTGGTCGAACACGCGGGCACGGCCGGCTCCCCGGTGGTGTGGCTGGCCGACGTCGACGGCGACGAGGATCTCATGCGGGCCCTCGGCGAGCTGGTCACCGCGGACCCCGACGCCGCGCCGGAGGTTGAGGTGGTGCACGGTTCGTACGACCTGCCCGGCGCCCGGCTGCTCGACCTGGTCACCACCATGGATCAGCTGCGCCGGCAGTGCCCGTGGGACCGGGACCAGACGCACCGGTCGCTGGCGCCGCACCTGCTGGAGGAGGCGTACGAGGCAGTCGAGGCCATCGAGACCGATGACCTTGCCGCCCTGCGTGAGGAGCTCGGCGACGTGCTGCTGCAGGTCGCGTTCCATGCCCGCATCGCCGAGGAGAGCGACGACGACGAGACCCACTTCAGCGTCGACGACGTGGCCGCCGGCATCGTCGACAAGCTGGTCCGCCGGCACCCGCACGTCTTCGGCGACGTCGAGGTGAGCGGCGCCGAAGAGGTGAAGACGAACTGGGAGGAGATCAAGCGCGCGGAGAAGCGGCGGTCCTCCGCGGTCGAGGGGATCCCGTTGGGCCAGCCGGCGCTGGCCCTCGCGCACGCGCTGCAGCGGCGCGCGGCCCGCGCGGGTGTGCCCGACGACCTCATCGCCTCGTTCGCCCGCGACGGCATCGGCGGCGAACTGTTCGCCGCCGTGGCCCGGTCCCGCGAACAGGGCGTCGACCCGGAGGCCGCGCTCCGCCACGTCGCCCGCGAGTTCCGCGACCGGCTGCTCGCCGTCGAGGAAGCCGGCCGCGCGGAGGGTCACAACCCCAGCGATCTTGGTCCGGAGAAGTGGCGCGATCGCTGGCGCAGCACATAATCGCGGAGCGGTTAGGAAGTGAGCCCGGGAAGGTCCCGCCGGACGACGGGTCCCGGGCTCGCGGCTTTCTATGGGCGGATCATGTGGATATCCACGAGGTGGGCGATCTCCTTGAGATGTGCCGAAGCGCGGCCGGACACGGCACCGACGACGCCCACGAAGTCCGAGAGGTGGTCGCCGTACTGGAACGACTCGCCGAGCGCCTGGTGCCGCGACCATGAAGATCCACGGGCGAGGCCCGAGACCGTAGATCGGTCACCGGTCGGGTGCGGGCGCCGGATGCTGTGCCGAGGCGGTCCGGGAGAGTTGATCGAGTCGGGCCAGTTCGTCCTCGGTCAGCCGGAAGCCCATCGCACCGGCGCTCTCCTCGGCCTGTCGGGGCTTGGAGGCTCCCGGTATCGCCACCACCGTGTCCCCGTAGTAGCTCACCAGCCAGTTCAGCGCGACCTGCGACGGAGTCGCGCCGTGGGCGCTACCGATGGCGCGCAGCCCGTCGATCAAGGGCGCGGTACGCGCCATGCGGCGGCGGCCGTAGCCCCCGGCCATCCGCCGGAGGGGGCGCAGCGCGCGCAGGAGCTCGGGGTTCTCGTGGAACCTGCCGGTGAGCAACCCCTGGGCAAGGGGGGAATAGGCGATCAACGTGACGCCGAGCCGGCGGGCGATCTCCAGCAGCCCGTTGTTCTCGATGCGCCGGTCGAGCAGGTTGATGCGGACCTGGTTGGAAGCCAGGACGATCCCCTCGCGCTCCAGCGCCCGGCTCGCCGTCTCCATCTGGTGGGCGGAGAAGTTGCTCACTCCGATCGACCTGATCTTTCCGGCGCGAAGCACCCTTGCCATCTCACGCATCTGCACGGAGATCGGCGACAGGGCAACAGGCAGGTGGATCTGATAGAGATCGACGGGATAGCCCTGGAGCCTGCTCAGCCGGGTGTCGATGGTGCGGCCGATGTTGGGGGCCCTCCGCGGGAACGGCATCCACTTGGTGGCGATCGCCACCTCGCCCGGCTCGACATCCCGGCGCTGGAGAGCCGTAGTCAGCGACCGCTCCGATGTTCCGCGGCCGTACGCCTCGGCGGTGTCGAACCAGTTGATCCCGCCGTCCAGCGCCGCGCCGACCACCGAATCGACAGTGTCCTGGGTCGTGGGGGTGAAGCCCAGGCTGTAGAAGCCTGCGCCGGCGAACTGCATACAGCCCAGCCCGATCGGCGTGACCTCGACGTCGGTCCTGCCCAGTCGCCGCTTCTTCATCGATGAGAACCCAGGATTCATGATGAACCCCGGATATAGGGCGTGCCACCGACATCGGCGCGTCGCGCCGGACTAGGCTCACGAACGAGCCCATCCGTGTCACGTCCGTGCCAGTACGCCAGACCGCCAGAACGAAACGCCAGAACGACGAGGAGACGTTCGTGCCGTCCATCGACGCCGTTATCGCCCGAGAGATCCTGGACTCCCGCGGCAACCCCACGATCGAGGTCGAGGTCGCCCTCGATGACGGCATCACGGCGCGGGCCGCGGTGCCGAGCGGGGCGTCCACCGGTGCGTTCGAGGCCGTCGAGCTGCGCGACGGCGGCGAGCGGTACGGCGGCAAGGGCGTCGAACGGGCCGTACAGGGCGTCCTCGACGAGATAGCGCCCGAGCTGGTCGGCTACGAGGCGCACGAGCAGCGGCTCATCGACCAGGTCCTCATCGACCTGGACGGGACGCCGGACAAGTCACGGCTCGGCGCCAACGCCATGCTCGGCGTGTCGTTGGCGGTCGCCAGGGCCGCGGCCGAATCCGCCGAGCTGCCGCTGTTCCGGTACGTCGGCGGGGCGGGCGCACACCTGCTGCCGGTGCCGATGCTCAACATCCTCAACGGCGGCGCGCACGCCGACTCGGGCGTGGACATCCAGGAGTTCATGGTCGCCCCCATCGGCGCATCCACGTTTTCGGACGCGCTGCGTTGGGGCGCGGAGACCTACCACGCGCTCAAGGCGGTGCTGAAGGCGCAAGGGCTGGCCACGGGCCTGGGCGACGAAGGTGGTTTCGCGCCGAGCCTGGACTCCGGGCGGGCCGCCCTCGACCTGATCATGGAGGCGATCCGCAAGGCCGGTTTCGAACCGGGGGAGGAGGTCGCGCTCGCGCTCGACGTGGCGGCCACCGAGTTCTTCTCTGCCGGCCGCTACCGGTTCGAGGGCAAGGAACGGACCGCTGAAGAGATGATCGACCACTACGCCGAGCTGGCCTCGACGTACCCGCTGGTCTCGCTCGAGGACCCGCTCGCCGAGGAGGACTGGGCCGGCTGGAGGGCTGCCACCGAGGCGCTGGGCGGCACGCTGCAGATCGTTGGCGACGACCTGTTCGTCACCAACCCCGAGCGGCTCCAGCGCGGCATCGACGAGGGTGTGGCAAACGCGCTGCTGGTGAAGGTCAACCAGATCGGCACCCTTTCGGAGACCCTCGACGCCGTGGAGCTGGCGCACCGCAACGGCTACCGGTGCATGATGAGCCACCGTTCCGGCGAGACCGAGGACACCACCATCGCCGACCTCGTGGTGGCGACGAACTGCGGCCAGATCAAGACCGGCGCGCCCGCGCGGAGCGAGCGGGTGGCCAAGTACAATCAGCTGCTGCGGATCGAGGAACTGCTGGAGGACGCCGCCCGGTACGCGGGACGGTCGGCGTTCCCGCGCTTCCGCCGGGAAGGCGACGTTCCCGAGGCGCCCAGACGATGAGCATGAGTGCGCCCAAGCGCTCGCCGTCCTCCAAGGCGGCGCGCAGGGCCACCCGCCCCGGGGGCCGGTCCGCCACCGCCGCCCGTCCGGGCGGCAAGCCGCGGACCCCTACGTCCGGTGCCTCGACCGGCGTCGGCGGCCGGGGCGGACGGACCCACCTCACCAGCAGGGCCGCCATCCTCGTCATCGTGATGTGCGCGATCGTGCTGAGCCTGGCCTATCCGGTACGTGAGTACGTCATTCAGCGCCGGCAGATCGCCGAGCTGCGGGAGCAGGAGCGGGAGAGCCGCCAGAAGATCGCCGCGCTGGAGGCACGCAAGCGCGAGCTGAACGACCCGGAGTACATCAAGCAGCAGGCGCGGCACCGGCTGCATTACTGCATGCCCGACGAGAAGTGCTACGTGGTGGTGGGTAAGGGCGAGGCCGACGGTCCTGGGACGGCACAGGCGTCGGAGACCGGTGCCAGCCCGTGGTACGCCAAGTTGTGGAAGTCCGTCGAGGCCACGGACCGGGCACGCGGGTCCGGCGATCCCGGCAGCGCCGGTGATCCTCGTGGTCGCCCTGTGAATCCATGATCGAGGACCGTGACGTCGCCGCGGTCGCCGAGCAGCTCGGACGGCCGCCACGTGGGCTGCGCGCGGTGGCGCATCGGTGTCCGTGCGGGCTTCCCTCGGTGGTGGAGACCAACCCGCGGCTGGAGGACGGCACACCGTTCCCCACCCTGTATTACCTCACCTGTCCGCGTGCCAGGACGGCGGTGAGCCGGCTGGAGGAGAGCGGGATGATGCGGGAGATGACCGAGCGGCTGCGCGACGATCCCTCCCTTGCGGCCCGCTACCGGGCCGCGTACCGCGACTACCTGGAGCGCCGGGACGCGATCGAGCGGCTGCCCGGCGCGCCGGGTGTCGGCGGCATGCCGGACCGGGTGAAGTGCCTGCATGCGCTGGTGGCGCACGAGCTCGCCGCACCGGGAACGAACCCGTTTGGCCGCGAGGCACTGGAGGCGCTCCCGCGGTGGTGGGCCGACGGCCCGTGCGTCGCCGAGTCCCTCCCCTTGGCCGTGATCTTGCAGAAATTTCAAGACCTATCTTGAAATTTCTGCAAGATCACGGCCAAGGGGAGGGCCACTCTCAAGAGGGGGGCGTCGGAATCCAGACGAAGGCGTCCGGGGGGATCACGACGAATACCGGGTCTCCCGCCACCAGCTCGAGGGAGGGCTTGGTCTCGGCGCGCAGCACGAGGTCGTCCGAGGAGCGGATCCGGGACTCCACCCGGCCGCCCAGGTAGGCGGCGACCTCTACCGTGCCGTCCCAGACGTTGACGCCGGATCCGCCCGGGCGGTCCCGACAGACCTCCACCCGTTCGGCACGCACCGCGACGATGCCCCGAGTCCCCGGCTCCACTCCCTTCACCCGGTCGATGGCGACCCGGCACCCGGCGACGCCGTCCGAGCCGAGCTCGGCGACTGCCGGAGCGCCCGTGCCGTCCCCCGCAACGACCCGCGCCGGCCACAGGTTCGGGATGCCGAGGAACTCGGCCGCGAACCGGGTACGCGGCCCTTCGTACAGCTCCCGCGGCGTACCGACCTGCTCGATGTCACCCCCGTTCATGAGGACGACCCGATCGGACATCACCATCGCCTCGGACTGATCATGGGTCACGTAGATCGCCGTCTTGCCGATGCGGCTGTGCAGCTCCCGCAACTCCACCCGCATCTGCTCGCGTAGCCCCGCGTCCAGGTTGCTCAGCGGCTCGTCGAAGAGGAGCAGACGGGGCTCGGTCACGATTGCCCTCGCCAGCGCGACCCGCTGCTGCTGTCCCCCGCTCAGCTGGGTGGCGTAGCGGTCCGAGAAGGCCGCCAGGCCCACCAGCTCGAGGGCGTCTTTGACCTTGGCCCTGATCTCGGACCTCGGGCGGCGGCGGATCTTCAGACCGAACGCGACGTTGCCGAAGACCGACATGTGCGGCCACACGGCGTAGGTCTGAAACACCATGTTGACGCCGCGCTTCTCGGGTGGTACGTGAACGCCGGGACCCGCGACGAGTTCGCCGCCGATGCGGATCTGCCCGCCGGTACACGGCTCCAGCCCGGCGATGGCCCGGAGGATGGTGGTCTTCCCGCAGCCGCTGGGGCCCAGCAGGGTGACGAACTCGCCCTCCTCGACGTCCAGGCTCATCCCCCGCACGGCTGCCACGTCGCCGTACTGCACTCCCACGTCCTGAAGGGTCAGGCTCGCCACGCGAATACCTCCGTTGACGGGTCGGACGCCGTACTCATCGCATCAGCCGCACACGGAACACGAACCTGCCCACGAGGAGACCGAGCACGAGCAGGGCAGTCTGCAGCAGGCCGGCGACGGCGGCCATCTGGAAGTCGCCGAATTCGACGTAGTCCCAGGTCAGGACCGACAACACCATGGTGTCGGGCGAATACAGCACGATGGCGGCGTTGATCTCCCGCACCGTGAGGACGAAGACGAAGATCCAGGCGGACAGCAGCGACGGCTTCGACAGCGGCACCGTGATCTTGCTGAGGGTCTTCACCCGCGACGCTCCGCACACGGTGGCGGCGTCCTCCAGCACCCGATCGATCTGCAGCAGCCCGGAGCCGGTCATCCGGGACGCGTGCGGCAGGTAGGACGCGATGAAGACGGCGACCAGGATCCAGACCGTGGCGTAGAGCGGCGTTCGTACGTACGCCCACAGCATCCCGACGGCGAACACGATGCCGGGGACCGCGACGGGGGCGACCGCCAGGTACTCGAGTGCGCGACGGCCCCGTATCCGGGTGCGTTCCACCACGTAGGAGACGGCGACGGCCAGGGCCACACAGGCGGTCGGCGCGACGACGCCGATCAGCATCGTGTTCTTCACCGCCTCGAGCACCCGGGAGGAGGTGAGGATCTCCTGGAAGCTGCCCAGCGTGAACGTCAGCTTGGTGAGGTCGGTGATCGTGTACGGGGTGATGGATACCAGAACCAGGGCGGCGTAGGGCAGCAGGATCGCGAGCGACGCGTAGCCCACGCACAGCGCGACCCCGGCGTAGCGAAGTCGCCCGAGATCCACCAGTCGCGGCCGGAAGCCGCGCGCGGTCACCGTGACGAACCGGGACGACGCGCGCACGGCCCGCCGGTACAGGTGCAGGCCGACGAAGACGAGAAGCAACAGGGCACAGCCGACCGCCGCGGCGAGCGGATAGTTCGCCGGCGGCCGGGCGATCGCCCGGTAGATGTGCACGGACAGCGGCGTGAATCCGCCCTGCCCGCCCAGCACCGCGGGAATGGAGAAGACGCCGGCGGCGATCACGGCGACGAGAAAGAACGCGGACAGCACCGCCGGCCGCACGATCGGGATCGTCACCCTCAGCGTGGTCGACAGCGGCCCGGCCCCGCAGAGGTAGCCGGCCTCCTCCAGCGAGGGATCCATGTTCTTGAGCGCCGGGGAGATCAAGATGTAGCCGTAGGGGATGAAGTACATCACCATCACCCAGACCACCCCGCCGGTCGAGGCGATGTTCACCAGCGGTTCGGACAGGCCGAACACCTGGCCCAGCGTCACGTTGACGATGCCGGAGTTCCGGGAGGCGAGCGTCACCCAGGCGATGGCGCCCACGAACGGGGAAAGGAACAACGGCAGCAGGATGATGAGCTCCAGCAGCCCGCGCCGGGGCAGGTTCGTCCTCGCCAGCAGCCAGGCGAACATCGAGGCGACGCAGACCGCCAGCGCGGCGACCGACAGCGAGAGCAGCGCTGTGCCGGCGAACGACGACAGGTACGCCTTCGTGGTGAAGACCGTGCGCAGGGAGTCCAGCGAGAACGTCACGCCCGAGGTGTAGGCGGCACCCTCCTGGGTCGCTCCGACGACGATGAACACCATCGGCACCAGGATCAGAAAGGTCAGCGCGAGCAGGATGACCAGCATCCCGAGCCGCGACGTGACCGGGGTTGACCGGTTGGTATCCCGTCTGGGGTTCGTCATCCCTGCCTCACCGGACGGCCGTCAGCCGCCGTATTGGAAGGTCGTGGCCCACCGGTCGAGAAGCTGCTTCGACCTGCCGGCCAGCTGCTTGTCGAAGATCCAGTCCTCGTCGATGTTCTCGGGCGGCGAGTACCACTCCTTGTCGACGAACGCCCGCCGGTCCGGTACCCCCTCGTACGGCGGCATGCCCTGGGAGAGTTCGGAGAGGCTGCTGAGAGCGTCGGGGGTCGTCGCCCACTCCTGGAACAGCCTGGCGGCGTTCGGGTTTTCGCCGTTCGCGGAAACGGCCTGGACGAACGGGGCGCCCGTCGCCGGGTCGGGGTAGCTGAACTCGATGGGTGCGCCGTCGGCCACCGCCTGGCCCATGAGCGAGTCCGCCGAGCCCAACACGACCGCGAATTCGCCGGCGGACAGCCGCTCCGCCACGGGTACCGCGCTCTCGTAGACCGCCGGCGCCGTGGCCGCCAGCTTCTCCACGAAGGGCCAGCCGAGCTCGTTCTTCTGCGCGAACGTCCACCGGTCGTACGTGGCGAGTACCCGCTCCGTCGCCTGCGGGGCCACTACCGCCACCCGTCCCCGCCACCGTGGGTCCGCCAGCGCCTGCAGCCCCTGGGTCCGGAGCGCCTGCGCCTCGGCCGGGCTCACCTTGTTCCGGTTCCAGGCGAGCGGCTCCACCGTCTGGTAGATCGAGTACCACTTGCCGGCACGCTTGGCCGTGTCCTCGTACTTGCCGTCGCTGGACGGCGTGAACTCCGCGAGCCACCCCTGCTTGTCCGCCTCGGCCAGCGCCTGTGGGTCATTCATGATCACGACATCGGCCAGGCCCTGGTCGACCTGGGTCTCCTGCGCCCATCGCTCCCAGAGCACGCTCTGTGACGCCCGGTACGTCGACACGTGGATGCCGTACTTCTCCTCGAAGGAGCGGACCCACTCGGTGACCACCTCTTCCGACGCGACCGTGTAGACCGTCAGCTCGCCCTCGTCCTTGGCGCGCTCGGCGAGCTGGTTGACGTCCCCCTGCCCGGAGACGGAGGTAGCGAGGTTCTGATCGGACGCGCCGGACGAGCCGCCGCATGCCGCCAACACGGAGATCGCAAGGCACGCGACGAGCAACCGAAGCGGACGAGACATGTGCGAAATCCTTCCTTCGTCCACCTAATTGTTAGGGGAGCTTACTGCGCTCCGTGATCTCCGGCAACCGTTGTGACCTGGAGAGCCGCTCAGTGCTTGCCCCGCACCCGACAGTGGTCTAGGCTCAGTAAGCGTACCTAATAGTTCGCTAAGCTAAGTGAACGCCGGTGGTGGAGACGAAGTGAAGCGCACCGAGGGCGAGGGGCAGCAGGCTACCGACGCGGGCCTGGAGTGGATCCTGATGCGTCTGGCCACACGTCTCGAACGTCTCCAGACCGAGGCTTTGGCCGGACTCAGCGAGCCGGTGACCTTTCGTCAGTACCGGATACTCGCGCGGGTGCGGGGCGGGCACACCTCGCTCACCGGTCTCGCGCACGCGCTCCGGCGCTCGCTGCCCACCGTCTCCGCCAGCGTCGACATCCTCGTCAAGCGCGGGCTGCTTACCCGTGACCCCGCACCGAACGACCGCCGACTGATCACCCTGGGAGTCACCCGTCGGGGGGTCGAGGTGCTCGAGGAGGGCCGCGTCACCCTGGAGTCGCTGACCTCGGCGCTTACCGCCCACCTGCCGGACCAGGACCGGGAGGTGCTCACCAAGGCGCTGACCGAGATCTACGACCTGGCGGGCACCTACCTCAATCCCCGGACCTAGGGGCGTCCACGGGACACCCCTGAACGACGCCGATGCCCGAGGAACGGAGGACCCGCAAGTGACGGCTGCTGCACCCAACGAACACGAGGTCGAGGCCATCGAGGACGTGCTCGCGGCGATGGGCGAGGTGGTGCGATCCGACGGTGGCGAGGTCACGCTGCGTAGCTTCGATCCGGTCGACGGCCGGATAGTGGTGGCATACCGGCAGGGCGCGAACGAGGAGTGCAGCGACTGCGCCATCGACCCGGACATGTTGCGGCAGTTCATCGAGGAGTCGCTGCGCTCCCATGGGCTTCCAGCCTGCAGCGTCCACGTCGAGACGGCGGTGTAGGGCGTGGCCGCCATGTCGAGCCTTCGCGTTCTCAACCCGGCCGCCGAGCGGTTCGGGGACGCCGAGCACCGGCTCGCGCCACGGCCGGCATCGCTGGCCGGACGTACGATCGGCCTGCTGTGGAACGGCAAGGCGAACGGCGATGTCGCGTTGCGTACCGTCCAGGAACACCTCGAACGCACGGTCCCCGACGTCGCTGTCCGCTTCTACGGCGGAGCCATCCCGTGCGACAGGGCGCTCCTGGAGCAGGCCGCGAAGGAGTGTGACGGGGTCGTGGCCGCCACGGCGGACTGTGGCTCCTGCACGTCGTGGATCACCCATGACTGCGTCCAACTGGAACGCATGGGCGTTCCGGCGGTGGTGGTCGTCTCGCCTGGGTTCGAGCAGAACCTTCAGGCCAGCGCGCGGGCGTTCGCGCTTCCCGAGCTGGAGTTCGTCCGGGCGCCGATCGTGTACAACAACGTCACACCGCAGACCGCCCGCGCCGAGACGGTCACGATCCTCCCGGAGCTGGACCGGGCGCTGACCGCGGGAGAAGGGCAGACCCCAGCCGGCGAGGGGCCGGCCGACGAGCGGGTCCTCGAGTTCTCCGCGGCCGACCCGACTGACCCGACCGAGGCGATGCGCGCCTTCGACGCCCACTTCACCGGCCGTGGTTGGGGCGACGGCTATCCACTGTGGCCACCCACCGCGGACCGGGTGGCCGCCCTGGTTGAGGGGGTCGGCGCCGACCCGGAGGAGGTTCTCTTCCGGCTGCCACCCGGGAACGGCGAGGTCACGGTCGAGAAGCTGGCGGTCAACTGTGCCATGGCCGGCTGCACGCCGGGGGAGATGGCAGTGGTCGAGGCGATCCTCCGTACCTTCACCGACCAGAAGCAGCGCACGATGATCCGTACCTGCCTGATGTCGACGAGCGCGCACGCGCCGTTCGTCGTCGTCAACGGGCCGTTCGCGCGGCGGCTCGGCGTCAACGGCGGGCGCGCGTGTGTGGGGCCCGGGCAGCAGAACCAGGTCAACATCCGCATCTCCCGCGCGGTGGTGCTGTCCCTTACCAACCTCGGCCGCTGGTCCCCGGGCGTCATGGACCTGGACACGATCGGCACCACGCGGAAGAACATCGTCGTCGTGGCGGAGAACGAGGAGGAGAGCCCGTGGTCGGCGTTCCACGTCGACGGGGGCTACGCCGCCGATGAGGACGTGGTCACGTTGTTCTTCAGCGTCGGCGAATGGGACGTCGGGGTCCAGGGACACCTGGACCCCGAGCAGCTCGCCCGCGCGATCGGCTCGTTCAGCGGGGGCAACAGCGGCACGGGGTACTTCGCGGCCCTGTTCGGCGACACCGAGTCGTCACCGGTCGGCAGGCTGATGCTGATGGCCCCGGCACATGCCCGGGCGTTCGAGGAAGGTGGCCTGGGCAAGGAACGCGTCCGCGACGTCCTCTTCGAGACCGGAAAGGAGCCCGCCTCCCGGCTGGTCGAGCCGATACGCAAGCTCCACCAGGACGGCAAGGTCCGGCCGGAGTGGCGATGGGTCTTCGAGCTGGATCCGGAGGACCAGGCGCGCACGCCCCTGCCGGTGATCGAGCGTCCGGAGCACTACCACGTGGTCGTCGCCGGCTCCGCACGCGGCAAGGACCTCCTGATGCCCACGCGGTGCAAGCCGGTCTCGGAGCGGATCCGCTCCGACTGGCTGGGCTCCGCCGGGGGAGGGCGCATGTGACCTCGGCGACCAGGGCCCTCACCGACGACACCTTCGACGCCGCGGTGCTGGCCTCCGGTCGCCCGGTGCTCGTGGACTTCTGGGCACAGGGCTGCGCGCAGTGCAGGCTGCTGGCACCGGTGCTCGACGAGATCGCCTCCGAGTGCCGGGACCGACTCGACGTCGGCACGATCGACCTCGGCTCCAATCCGGAGACCGGGCGCAGGTACGGGATAACGTCGGTGCCGACGCTGCTGCTCTTCGTGGACGGCGAGCCGGTGAGGCGCATCGCCGGTGCCCGTCCGAAGCGGGCCCTGCTCCACGAGCTTGCGATCGGGCTCGGCGGCGGCTGACGGAACCGTACCGTCGGTAGTGGGAGGTCATGAACGGTGACACGGGTTGCCGCCGTGGACTGCGGCACGAACTCGGTGCGGCTGCTGGTCGCGGACGTCGATCCCGTCGCCGGCACGCTCGTCGACCTGGAGCGGCGGCTGGAGATCGTACGGCTGGGTAAGGACGTGGACCGGACCGGGGTGCTGGCCCCGGACGCGCTCGCCCGTACCGTCGCGGTCCTCCGCGAGTACGCCAAGCTGGCCGGCCACCACGGCGCGACGGCGGTACGGGCGGTGGCGACCAGCGCGACCCGGGATGCGCGGAACCGGGACGAGTTCGTCCGGGCGGTCGTCGACGTCCTGGGCGTCGAACCCGAGGTGGTGACCGGCGACGAGGAGGCGCACCTGTCGTTCGTCGGCGCCACCCGGGAGCTGTACGAGAGCGGGCTGCCCACGCCGTACCTGGTGGTCGACATCGGCGGCGGCTCCACCGAGTTCGTGCTCGGCTCCGCTTCCGTGGATGCCGCCTGCTCCGTCGACATCGGCTGCGTACGCCTCACCGAGCGGCACCTGCGCGACGACCCACCGACGCCCGAGCAGGTGCGGGGCGCGGTCGCGGACATCGACGCCGCCCTGGACCGGGTCGAGGAGGTCGTGCCGCTCCACCGGGCTCGGACCCTCGTCGGGCTCGCCGGTTCGGTGACAACGGTGGCGGGGATCGCGCTCGACCTGCCGGCCTACGACCCCGTCCGCATCCACCACTCCCGCATCCCGGCGGGCGACGTGCACGCGGTCACCGAACGCGTGCTGGGCTCCACGCACGCCGAACGGGCGGCGATCCCGGTCATGCACCCGGGCCGGGTGGACGTGATCGGCGCCGGCGCGCTCGTTCTGGATCGCGTGGTGCGGCGGCTCGGCGACGTCGACGTGGTGGTGAGCGAGCACGACATCCTGGACGGCATCGCCTGGTCGCTCGCCCCCTCTTAGGCCCTGCCCGTGATCTCGCAGAAATTTCAAGACAGGTCTTGAAATTTCTGCGAGATCACGGGCGCCTGGGTTCACGGCAGGGTAGACGAAAGTTAGGGGTGGTCGTTTCCGACCGCCCAATGTGTCAGCCCTCTCATGGTTCATACGTTCGTCGCCGCAAACGCCCTCGTGACCGAGGTCAGCGGCGACATGTGAATCATGAGGGGAATAATGACGGAACCGATGGAGGACGTTCCCGATGTCTTCGCGGGTTGGTACCGCGACGTCCTGGATGCAGTCGTTCTTCGAGATCTTCGCCGAGGCCGGGCTGCTCCTGCTCGTAGCGCTGATGGGGCTGGCCTGGTGGTGGGCCCGTGGCCGGGTCGCACGGAGTATGGCGTTCGCTCTCCTCGCGCCGGCCGCACCGCGGTCGCCTACCTGGTCAGCGAGTACTCCAAGACCTTCAAGGAAGTGGAGCGGCCATGCCGGACGCTGCCCGACGTGGTGCCGCTGGCCGAATGCCCGCCGCTGGGCGACTGGTCGTTCCCCAGCAACCACGCCACCGTCGCCGGCGCGCGCCCGCACGACGCAATCGCCGGCTTCTTGCTCGGTGGATGCGTTGCGGTAATGGTGATGCTGGTATTCGTGCGGTCAATGAGCAAGCTTGTCGGACGGCTAAGGGAACATCAAGCGATCGGGCGGCCGCTCGCCTCGGACAAGGCACCCGGCCCACAGCCCGCCACGGCAACCGGGTGACCACGGCCGAGGACGAGTAATTGGAACATTGACTGTCATATATGTTCCTATATATTTTCTTGGGATGGCCGGGGAGCGACAGTCCAACGCGGGTGCCCTCGACGGGGTGCGGGTGCTGGACCTGACCCACCAGGTCGCGGGCCCTTCCGCCACGCTGGTCCTCGCGTTCCTGGGCGCCGAGGTGGTGAAGGTGATACCGCCCGGCAGCCGGGACAGCTTCGACGCGCTCCCCTTCTACCTCAACAACGCGAGCAAGAAGTCGATCGAGGTCGATCTGAAATCGCCGGAGGGCCACGAGCTCGCGCTGCGCCTCGTCGCGGTCGCTGACGTCTTCGTCGAGAACTTCAGTCCCGGGGTCATCGAACGGCTCGAGCTTTCCTACGAGATCCTGTCCGAGCTGAACCCGCGCCTGATCTACGCCCAGATCAAGGGCTTCGCGCGGGACTCCCGGTACGAGAGCTTCCCCTGCTTCGACCCGATCTCCCAGGCGGTCGGCGGCGGCTCCAGCGTCACCGGCGAGCCGGACGGGTTGCCGATGAAGCCCGGCCCCGACGTCGGGGATACCGGCACCGGGATGATGACGGCGATGAGCATCCTCGCCGCGCTGTACCAGCGCGAGGCGACAGGGCTCGGCCAGCACATCGAACTGGCCATGACCGACAATGTCGCGACGTTCCTGCGGATTCACTACGGCTGGCCGATTGGGAACGGGACGGAGACCCCGCGGTTCGGCAACGGCCCACCGTTCGTGGTGACCACCGCGCCGTCCGACATCTACCCGTGCCGCCCGTTCGGGCCGAACGACTACGTGCACATCCACTGCGGCTCCGACGGGCAGTGGCGACGCCTGCTCGAGGCCATCGGGCGGGAGGATCTCGTCGGCGACCCACGGTTCGCCACCATGGCGAGCCGCGGCGAGCATCGGGCCGAGGTCGACGCCGTCGTATCGGCCTGGACCGCGGAGCGCGACAAGATGGCGGCGATGGAGACCCTCGGCCGCGCGGGCGTGCCCGCCGGTGCGGTGCGGACCACCGCCGACATCCTGGCCGACCGGGAGCTGCGTGATCGCGGCATCTTCGTCGAGGTGAAGCACCCGGTGCACGGCGAGATCGTGATACCGGGATGGCCCGTCAAGATGTCCCGTACGTCGGCGCGGGTGGCCGCGCCGCCGGAGCCCGGCCAGCACACCGAGGAGGTGCTGGCCGACTGGCTCGGCCTCTCGCCCGCGGAAATAGCCGGCGTCACCGGCGGCGACACCGGGGGTTCGGGTACGTCGGAGAAGGCGAGCTGACGCCCGAATGATCCGCGGCAAGGTCGCCATCGTGGGGATCGGCCAGACCGAGTTCGTCAAGGCATCCCCGAAGTCAGCGTGGGAGCTCGCGATGGAGGCGGTGCTGGCCGCGCTCGCGGACGCCGGCGTGGACCCCGCCGAGGTCGACGGGATGTGCCGGTACACGCCGCCGTTCGAGCCGGTCAGCGAGCCGATGCTGGTCCGCGGGCTGGGGATCCGGGAGCTGCGGTTCTTCTCCGAGGCCCCGCTCGGCGGCGAGGCCCTCGGCGCGGTGATGGCGCACGGCGCCTCGGCCATCGTTTCCGGGCAGGCGTCGGTGGTGGTCGCGTACCGCGCCATGAGCCAGAGCGTGGGAGGGCGCTTCGGGCGCGCCGACGGGCGGCCGGGCGGTGCGGACGGCGGCACCCACATCGTGGTGCCCGAGGAGGAGAACCGTTCCTTCAGTTGGCCCTACGGCCTGATGTCGCCGGGCCAGCTGTTCGCCCTCTGGGCGACCCGGTACATGCACGTTCACCGGCTGTCGGAGGAGGACCTCGCCCGGGCGCTCGGGACCGTCGCGCTCCAGCAGCGCAGGTACGCCAACAACAACCCCTGCGCGCTGATGCGCGACCGGAGGCTGGACTGGGAGACGTACCTGGGTGCCCGCGTGATCAGCTGGCCGCTTCGGCTGTTCGACCTCTGCCTGGAGAACGACGGCGCCTGCGCCGTGGTGCTGACCGGCACGGAACGGGCTCGGGCGCTCCGCGCCGACCCGGTCTACCTGCTCGCCGCGACCCAGACGCTGGCGCCGTACCGGGAGCCGATGGGCATCTACACCGAGGACCTGCTCGAACTGTTCACGCCCGCGGCGGCCGCCCGGCTCTGGCAGGGCGCCGGCGTGGGGCCGGGGGACGTGTCGGTGGCCGAGCTGTACGACGCGACCTCCTTCATGACCATGAAGAGCCTGGAGGGCTACGGGTTCGCAGCCGAGGGCCAGGGCTGGAAGTACCTCATCGAGGAGGGCATCGGACCGGACGCCCCGCTGCCCGTCAACACCCACGGCGGGCACCTTTCCGAGGGCTACATCCACGGCATGAACGGGCTTACCGAGGCGGTACGCCAGCTGCGCGGCACGGCCTGCAACCAGGTCCCGGACGCCTCCGTCGCGTTGGTCGGCGCTCCCTCGGGCAGCGCGGTGGTCCTGGCGAGGTGAGGGCATGGCGATCATCCCCGGCATGACGGAGCTAACGCGGCCGTACTGGGCGGCCGCCGGTGAGCATCGGCTCGTGACCCAGCACTGCCGCGGCTGCGACCGGATCTGGCATCCGCCGCTGCCCCGATGTCCGCACTGCCACGCGACGGAGCTGGACTGGCGGCCGGCCGGCGGCGAGGGGACCGTCTACAGCTACACGGTTGTCGAACACGCGACCCACGTGGCCGTGGCGGACCAGGTCCCGTACGTCGTAGCGATCGTCGAGCTGGCCGAGGGACCGCGGATCGTGGCCAACATCCGGGGGTGCGCGCCGGCGGACGTCAGCGTCGGCATGCCGGTGCGGGTGGTCTTCGAGCAGGTGACCGACGACGTGGCGATACCCCAGTTCGTGCCCGCCGAAGGGGACGGAGGTTGAGATGGGGCTTCTGGACGGGAAGGTGGCCTTCATCACCGGGGCGGCGCGCGGCCAGGGCCGTTCGCACGCCCAGCGGCTGGCCCAGGAAGGCGCCGACATCGTCGCGGTCGACGCCCTGGAGTCCATCGACTGGATGAGCTACCGGCTGGCCGGTCCGGACGACCTGGCCGAGACCGTACGGCTGGTGGAGAAGGAGGGCCGCCGGATCGTGGCCAGGAAGGCCGACGTACGCGATCTGGACGGGGTCTCGGCGGCGCTGCGCGACGGCCTGGCCGAGTTCGGCCGCCTCGACGTCGTGTGCGCCAACGCCGGCATCATCCCGTCGGGGAACCTGACCTGGGAGATCGACCCCCGGCAGTGGCGGGACGTGATCGACGTCAATCTGACGGGGGTGTTCAACACGGTCAAGGCCGCGATCCCGCACATGATCGAGTTCGGTTCGGGTGGGTCGATAGTCCTTACCAGCTCCGGTGCGGCGCTCATCTCGGGTACGCATTTCGCGGACTATTCGGCGGCCAAGGCGGCGCTGCTCAGCCTCACCCGCACCCTCGCGTACGAGCTGGCGCCGCACCTCATCCGGGTCAACGCGATCTGCCCGACGTCGGTGAACACGCCGATGATCCAGAACGAGGGGCTGTACCGCATGTTCCGCCCGGACCTGGAGAAGCCCGGCCCGGCCGACGTCGCGGCGGAGTTCCAGTCGAAGAACCTGCTTCCGATCCCGTGGATCCAGCCGGTGGACGTGAGCAACGCGATCGTCTGGCTCGCCTCCGAGGGGGCGCGCTACGTCACCGGCGTGACGCTGCCGGTCGACGCGGGCAACGCCCTGCGGTGCTGAGGTCGAAGTGTCGAGGGTCGAGGTCGAAGGAGAGCAAACGATCATGGAGACACAGGCGGCGGTCCTCTGGGAGGCCAAATCGGCCTGGAAGATCGAGACGATCGAGCTCGATCCGCCCAAGGAGACCGAGGTCCTGGTCCGGATGGTCGCGGCCGGACTGTGCCATTCCGAGGAGCACCACGTCACCGGCGACGTGCCGTTCACGGCGCCGCTCATCGGTGGCCACGAGGGCGCCGGGGTCGTGGAGGCGGTCGGTCCGGGCGTCACGTCGGTGCAGGAGGGCGACCACGTCGTCTTCTCCTCCATCCCGAGCTGCGGTAAGTGTCCCTCCTGCGCGGTCGGCCAGCACAACCTGTGCGACGTGGTGCAACTCCTCATGGAGGGCCGGCAGCTCCTGGACCGCACCTCCCGACACCATGTCGGTGACGTCGACGCGGCGATCGCCTGTCTGATCGGCGCGTACGCGCGGCACACGGTGGCCAGCGAGATGTCGATCATCAAGGTGGACGAGCACCTCCCGCTGGACCGGGTGTGCATCGTCGGCTGCGGCGTGCCCACCGGATGGGGGAGCGCGGTGTACACCGGTGGAGTTGGCGTCGGCGACGACGTCGCGGTGGTGGGCATCGGCGGGCTCGGCGCGAGCGCCGTACAGGGGGCGCGAATGGCCGGCGCTCGGCGGATCTTCGCCGTCGATCCGGTCCCGTGGAAACGGGACAGGGCCCTGGACCTCGGCGCGACCCACACCGCGTCCTCCGTCGAGGACGCCTTCGACCTGGTGCGGGAGGTGACCTGGGGTCGCATGTGCAACCAGGTCATCCTCACGATGAGTGTCGGGCGCGGCGAACTGATGGCGAGCATCATGGCGCTGGCCGCCAAGCGTGGCCGGGTGGTGGTGACGAACATCCACCCGTCGGCGGAGACGGACGTCCGGATGAGCCTGCTCGATCTGGCCACCATGGAGAAGCAGCTCGTCGGGTCGATCTTCGGCTCGGTGAACTCCCGGCGGGACATACCCCGGCTCCTGCAGTACTACCAGGAAGGGGCGCTGGACCTGGACAGCCTGATCACCAGGACCTACCGGCTGGAGGAGATCAACCAGGGCTACCAGGACATGCGGGACGGCAAGAACATCCGCGGCGTGCTCCGCTTCGAGTGACGGGGCGTTGTGACGGGCAAACCCCCGTCGGGTTGCAACCCACCTGCCGGTACCGATAGACAGCGAAGTCGACGGACACAGCGAGGTGTTAAGGAGGCCAGCTCGTGGGCCAGATCGTGAGCTTTCCGAGCAACGGCGGGACGGCCGAGGGTTACCTCGCGGAGCCGACGGCAGGTTCCGGCCCGGGCGTCATCGTGATCCAGGAGTGGTGGGGTCTTGTCGACCACATCACCGCCGTCGCCGACCGGTTCGCCGCCGAGGGCTTCGTAGCGCTCGCGCCCGATCTCTACCACGGGGTGAAGGCCGGCGAGCCAGACGAGGCCCGGAGGCTGCTGATGGGTCTGGCCATGGACCAGGCGGCCCGGGACATCGCCGGCGGCGCGGCCTACCTCGCCGGGCGCGACGACGTCCAGGGGAAGATCGGCACTGTCGGTTTCTGCATGGGCGGCAGCCTCGCGCTGTGGGCGGCGACCCTCTCCGACCACGTCGTCGCGGCGGTCGGGTACTACCCGGCCGTACCGTGGGAGCGGATGAGCCCGACGTGGTCGAACTACCAGGGCAAGGCCGCGGTCATCCACTGCTCCGAGGGCGACGGCACCTCGGCGGCGCCCGGCATCCAGCAGGCGAAGAGCGCGATCCAGGACGCCGGCGGCGAGGTCACGCTGTACGACTACCCGGGCACCGAGCACGCGTTCTTCAACGACGAGCGCGAGCACTACCACGAGGACGCGGCCCGGCAGTCCTGGGAGCGGACGCTGGAGCTGTTCCGCTCCCGGCTGACCGGCTGACCGGCTGACCGCGGATAGTGAGCGACACACCGTACGCACCGCCGGGTGGTGGCTGGCCGGATGACCCGGCAACCTCGGCGACGCCGGTCGCGCGGACCGCGAAGGAGGTACGCCGGCTCGCGGCGGAGGCGTCGACCGTGGCCGAGGTGTGCGCGCGCATGTCGGTGTGCCGCGCCTGTCCGCGGCTGGTCGAGTGGCGGGAGCGGACGGCGGTGGAGAAGCGTCGGTCGTACGCCGAGGAGACGTACTGGGGCCGGCCGGTGCCCGGGTGGGGCGACGAAAGGCCCCGCATCCTGATCGTCGGGCTGGCGCCGGCCGCGCACGGCGGCAACCGCACCGGCCGGATCTTCACCGGCGACCGCAGCGGGGATTGGCTGTTCGCCTCGCTGCACAGGGTCGGCCTGGCGGCGATCCCGACGAGCACCCGGGCCGGCGACGGGCAGCGGCTGATCGACGCCCGGGTCGTCGCGACAGTTCGTTGCGCACCGCCCGCGAACAAGCCTACGCCCGCCGAGCGGGACACCTGCCGGCCATGGCTCGCCGAGGAGATCGCCCGGGTCGTCGACGACGTGCGCTCGATAGTCGTGCTGGGCGGGTTCGGCTGGGGGGCGCTGTGGCCGGTGCTGGCCGACGCCGGCTACCGGCTGCCGAAGACCCGCCCGGCCTTCCGCCACGGTGGCGAGGTGGAGATCGGCTCGCCGGAGGGCTCCGGCCACACGATCCTCCTGCTGGGTTGCTATCACCCGAGCCAGCAGAACACCTTCACCGGCCGGGTGACCGAGCCGATGCTGGACGCGGTCTTCCGGCGCGCCAAGGAGTACGCCGGCCTTCCCGCCGGGCCATAGAGGTCCCGGGCGGAGCGGGCGCGGCGAGCGCTTTGTGCCGAAACCCCGCGGGTAGTCTCAGGATCATGAGTACGGCACGGGAACGCCCCCATATCCTCGTCGTGGGCGGCGGCTACGTGGGCATGTACGCCGCGCTCCGGTTGCAGCGCAGGCTACGCCGAGGCGAGGCGTCGGTCACCCTGATCGATCCCCAGTCGTACATGACCTATCAGCCGTTCCTGCCCGAGGCCGCGGCCGGCAACCTGGAGCCGCGGCACGTGGTGGTGCCGCTGCGCCGGGTGCTGCCCTCGGCGCAGGTGCTGAACGGCCAGGTAACCAGGGTCGACCACGCCCGCCGGACCGTAGAACTCCTGCCCAACGCCGGCGACCCGCGAGAGATCACCTACGACATCCTGATCTTGGCGCCCGGCTCGATCTCCCGTACCCTCCCGATCCCGGGGCTGGCCGACTACGGCATCGGCTTCAAGACGGTGGCCGAAGCGATCTACCTGCGCAACCGGGTGCTGGCCTGTCTCGACACCGCCGCCTCGGTCGACGACGAGCAGGTCCGGCGCAAGGCCCTGACCTTCGTCTTCGTCGGTGGCGGCTACGCCGGGGTGGAGGCGCTCGCCGAGCTCGAGGACATGGCCCGGGACGCCTGCCGTTCCTACCCGAATATCGAGCGTTCGGACATGCGGTGGGCGCTGGTCGAGCTGACCGACCGCATCCTGCCCGAGGTCGGCCCGGACATGGGCCGCTGGACCGTGGAAAATCTGCGGCAGCGAGGCATCGAGGTCCGGCTGGGGACCGCGCTGAAGTCGGCCGAGAAGGGCCACATCGTGCTCAGCGACGGCGAGGAGTTCGAGGCGGGCACCCTGGTCTGGACCGCCGGCGTCAAGCCCCATCCGGTCGTGCAGGCGAGCGACCTGCCGGTCGACGACAAGGGGCGGGCGCGGGCCACCGAGTACCTGACCGTGGACGGGGTCGACGACGCCTGGACCGCCGGCGACTGCGCCGCCGTACCCGACCTCACTAAAGGGCCCGGCGAGCTGTGCGCGCCGAACGCGCAGCATGGGGTGCGGCAGGCCAGGCAGCTCGCCGACAACCTGGTCGCCACGCTGCGCGGCAGGCCGATGCGGGCGTACCGGCACGCCTACATCGGCTCGGTGGCCAGCCTCGGCCTGCACGACGGGGTCGCGCAGGTGTACGGGGTGAAGCTGCGCGGCTGGCCGGCCTGGTTCGCCCATCGCACATACCACCTGTCCCGGGTGCCGACCTGGAACCGCAAGGTGCGGGTGGTCGCCGACTGGACGCTCGCGCTGTTCTTCCGCCGGGAGATCGTGTCGCTGGGCGCCCTGCACGACCCCCGGGAAGAGTTCGAGATGGCCGTCCGTCCACCCTTCGACGACGGACGGCTCCGACCGGAGAGGACATCCACATAGCTCAGGGTGGCGCGCACGATGAAGACGAGAGGAAGGCTCCGATGCATGACGTGGGGGGTGTTGCCCTGCGGCTGCAGCCGCTGCTCGCCCGGCTGTTTGGCGAGGACCTGCCGCTGCGAGTTCGGTGCTGGGACGGCAGCGAACTCGGCCCGCCGGACGCACCCACCTTCGTCATCCGACATCGGCGCGCGCTGCGCCGGCTGCTGTGGCAGCCGGGCGAGCTCGGGCTGGCGCGTGCGTACGTCGCCGGCGAGCTCGACATCGAGGGCGACGTTTTCGCCGCGCTGCGTGCGGCGATGCAGATCGTCGAGCGGGGCAACGACCCCGGCATCCGGCTCGGGCGCGACGACAAGAAGGAGCTGATCCGCACGGCTGTGACGCTCGGCGCCGTCGGCCCCGAGCCTCGGCCTCCCGCGGAGGAGGTCCGGCTGTTCGGCGAGCCGGACAGCCGTGGACGTACCGCGGCGGCCATCCGTCACCACTACGACGTCAGCAACGGCTTCTACGAGAAGGTCCTCGGGTCGTCGATGATCTATTCCTCCGGCTACTGGACCCGCGGCGACGAAGGCTCCGGCACGCTCGAGGACGCGCAGCACGACAAGTGTGCGGTGGTCGCCCGCAAGCTCGGGCTCGCACCCGGGATGCGGCTGCTGGACATGGGCTGCGGGTGGGGGACGTTCGCGGTGTACGCGGCGAAGCGCTACGGCGTCCAGGTTGTGGGCGTCACCATGTCGGACGAGCAGGCCGAGTACGCCCGGAAACGGGTCGCGCACGCCGGCCTGTCCGACCGCGTGGAGATCCGGGTTCAGGACCACCGCGACGTCGGCGACGGCCCGTACGACGCGATAGCGAGCCTTGGCATGGCCGAGCACACGGGCAGGGAGCACTACCGGCAGTACGCCGCGGCGCTGTGCCGGCTGCTCCGCCCGGGCGGAAGGGTGCTGTGCCAGCAGCTGGACCGCCGTCCCGGCCCGCTCGGTCCGCGTCCGACGTTCATGACCAGCTACGTCTTTCCGGACGGCGAGATCTTCACCCTCGGCCACATCATCTCGGTCCTGGAAGGTGTCGGGCTCGAAGTGCACGATGTTGAGGGCATGCGCGCGCATCAGGACCGTACTATGCGGTGCTGGGTGGACAATCTGATCCGGTACTGGGAGGACTGCGTGGCGCTCACCTCGCCGGGCCGTGCGCGGGTCTGGCTGCTGTACATGGTCGGTTCGGCGCTGGCCTGCGAGGCGGGCCGGCTCGGCGCGCATCAGGTGTTGGCCGTTCGACGGGGAGACCCCAAGTTCGACGATCTGCCGATGACCAGGGCCGCGTGGATGATCAACTGATGACGAAATGACCAGCAGGTAAGTTGATCACAATTAAGGCGCAGGGTTCCCAGCTTCGCCCCTTTCTGATATTCAAGTATCATTGCGCGCGGCCCCCGTAGCCCAACACGGTAGAGGCAGGCCCCCTAAAAGGGTCGACGTGTCGGTTCGAGTCCGACCGGGGGCACAACAGGATTATGAGGATGTCACCGTTTGCTTAACTTACCCGTTACTCTCTCTGACGGCAACGTGGAAGATCGTAACGGAGGAAGGCACAAGTCCACGTAGAGCAGGAATCCGATCCTCAGTCGACGCGATGCCTTCAGTAGATTGGATCCAAGCGTCGATCATCTAGAAGAGATGTATCGGGCTCCGGCGTACCAGCCGGAGCGTCCGCTGCAGCGGAGGATTGCGATCGACGACGTCGTCGTCCGAAGTGGGCTGACGCCGGCGACTCCCATCGCCGTCGGGGCTGTGACCTGGTGGCTGAAGCTCGGCTTGGGTTTTGCGATCCCGGGGCTTATCGGCGGATTCGTGCTTGCCGTGATCATCGCGTTCAAACGGCTGGCCAATCCCGCGCTGGTGTTGGCCTACGCCGGCCTCGGGGACTTGCCCTCGGTATGATCAGTCGTTTTTCGAGACGCTCTATCCGGGCGTCGTGGTGCACGCGGTACTCGGCACGGTGCTCGCCTTCGGGGCCATGCTCGCCGTCTACGCGGCACGCATCATCCGGGTGACGCCGAGGTTCACCAAGGTAGTCATAGGTATGGGCGGTGCGCTCGTACTGTTGATGCTGGTGAACCTCGTTTCTCACTTCTTTCTGCCGAACGGTATCGGCATTCGCGCCGACTCCACGCTCGGGAAGTGTTCAGCCTGGTAGCGATAGGTGTGGGTGCTTTTCCCGACCCCTGCCCGTGATCTTGCAGAAATTCGAACCGGGACCGGTTCGAATTTCTGCAAGATCACGGCAAAGGGGGAACTGGTCAGCCGCCGACGTCCGGCCCCGCGCGTTCGATCGGGAAGCGTACGATCACCCGCCGCTCGCGTTCCATCGCGACCCGGTAGTCCGCCCAGTCGGGATGCTCGCCGGCCGCCCGACGGTAGTAGTCGACCAGCAACTCCATGGCCTCGGGCTGCGAGATCACCTCGGCCTCTCCTTCGACCCGCACCCACTCGCCGAAGAAGGCGTCGGTGAACATCACGAGCGTGGCCCGTGGATCGCGGCGCAGGTTGTGCACCTTCATGGCGGTTTCCCGGGTACTGATGATCACCCGGCCGGCCCCGTCCAGCGTGGCGGTGACCGGCGACATCTGCAGACGTCCGTCCCTGCGGAACGTGCTCAGGACGCCGCGATGGTTATGGCGCAGAAACTCGGTTGCCCTCTCGATGTCCACGGCCGCCTACTATAGGGCGCCGGGGCGGCGCGAGGGCGCGTGCCGGGCGTCAGACCGCGTAGCGGAGGGCGTGGCGACGCCGTTCGTGCTCGTGCACGATGGCGCTGGCGTAGCCGTGCGGGAGCCCGTGCTCGTCGGCCAGCCAGTTCGCTCGCTCGTCGCAGCGTAGAAAGGCTGGTCCAGCCTCAATCATCTCGAACCACTCTCGGAGATCTCTTCCGGTGATGCGGGGGACCCGGGCGATGAGGTTCCTGTGGGTCTCCGGCGAGTGGTTCAGAGACATCGGCGGCCTCCCAAAGGTGGACTCTCCTCTTGCAGGAGAGCCTGCCCCAGGGAGAGCCCTCTGACAACCCCCGAATTTGCCGAGTTGTTACCGTCCGTACGCCCCGGCGTACGACACGCCGGGGCGTACCGGGGATGCGAACCAGCGGGACACTCCCTAGCTGAGCCGTTCGAAGACCGCCGCCATGCCCTGGCCGCCGCCCACGCACATCGTCTCCAGGCCGAGGGTCTTGTCGTGGAACTGGAGGCCGTTCAGCAGGGTGGTGGTGATCCGTGCGCCGGTCATCCCGAAGGGGTGGCCGACGGCGATGGCGCCGCCGTTGACGTTCAGCTTGTCGATGTCGGTGTCAAGGTTGATGCCGATGTCGTTCGCGCTCGGGAGAACCTGGGCCGCGAACGCCTCGTTGATTTCGACGAGGTCGATGTCGTCGATGGTCATCCCGGCGCGGGCCAGGGCCTGTCGGCTGGCCCCGACCGGGCCGAGGCCCATGATCTCCGGGGACAGGGCGGTCACTCCGGTGGAGACGATGCGGGCGAGCGGGGTGAGGCCGAGCTCGGCCGCCTTGCGGTCGCTCATGATGACGACAGCGGCGGCGCCGTCGTTGAGCGGGCAGCAGTTACCGGCTGTCACCGTACCGTCCGGCCGGAAGGCCGGCTGCAGGCCCGCCAGCTTCTCCATGGTGGTGCCGGGCCGGGGCCCGTCGTCGGAGTCCACCACGGTGCCGTCGGGGAGGGTGATCGGGGTGATCTCGCGCTGCCAGAATCCGTTGGCGTGGGCCTTCTCGGCCAGGTTCTGCGACCGACAGCCGAACTCGTCCTGCATCTGGCGGCTGATGCCGCGCAGCCCGGCGACGTTCTCCGCGGTCTCGCCCATGGCGATGTAGATGTCCGGCAGCTGCCCGTCTTCCCGGGGATCACGCCAGGTCTCGACGCCGGCCTCGGCCCGCTTGGCGGTCCGCGCCTCGGCGTCGGCGAAGATCGGGTTGTGCGTGTCGGGGAGGCTGTCGCTGCTTCCCTTGACGTACCGGCTGACCATCTCCACGCCCGCGGACACGAACACGTCGCCCTCGCCTGCCTTGATGGCGTGGAACGCCATCCGGGTGCTCTGCAGGCTCGAGGAGCAGTACCGGGTGATCGTGGTGCCGGGCAGGTGGTCGTAGCCGAGCATCACAGCCACGGCCCGGCCCATGTTGAAGCCCTGCTCGCCACCGGGCAACCCGCAGCCCAGAATCAGGTCGTCGATGTCCGAGGGATCGAGCTGCGGCACCTTCTCCAGCGCGGTTCGTACGATCTGTGCTGTCAGGTCGTCGGGCCGGATGCCGGTGAGCGAACCCTTGAACGCCCGTCCGATCGGGGAGCGTGCGGTCGCGACGACGACTGCCTCGGGCATGGTGGGTCTCCCTTCACACCTTTGGTACGCCCCTCAACCGTACATTCCGAGCGACGTGCCGCTGCCGTCCCGTACCCCGTGCAGTGCGCCGGCTTCGTCCCGCCACACGCGCCAGCCGTCGGTCGCCCCGGTGATCCACTTCGGCGGCGGCCCGTCGATTTCCTGCTTCTCCCCGGTGGCGATGTCGAACTCGCACACCGCGGGCGCCGGATAGAACCCGTCGTGTCCCTCGATCGGCAGCTGCTGCGGGCTCCTCGTGCAGTACGACCACGCCGTGCGCCCCTCGGCCTTGACGGGTCGCCCGGAGCCCAGGTCGAAGCCCGTTCCGGCCCGCCCGCTGGCGAGGAAGGCGAGAGTCCGGAGATCGGCGGAGAACCCGAGCCACCACTCGAACTTCGGGAGCTCGCCCGACGAGATCTGCGCCGAGTCGCGACCGGTCCGGGGATCGAGCCGGAGGAACCCCCCGAAGCTCTTTCCTCCCTGGGCGACCCTCCGGGCGAGCAGCAGCGAGGACGGCTTGGGGCTGGGGTAGAGCCGGACCATCTGCTGACGCTTCCACAGCAGGCTTCCGTCACTGATCTTGACGGCGAAGTATCCGTAGCCGGGCACCGAGCCCTGTGAGCTCTCCTGATAGGGGCCGAGGTAGCCGACGAGGCTGTCGCCGACGGGGGTGAAGTCCCAGCCACCGGCCAGGCTGGCCTTGCCGCCCACGGCATCGGCAAGCGGAAGCTCCCATTCCTGCCCGCCGGTCTGCAGGTTCCGGTACTGCAGCGTCGGGGTGTCGTCCATGGTCAGCAGCACCGCGCCCTTGTCGTCCGCGTACTCCACCTCGGCGATACCGGGAACCCTCCAGATCGCCTTGCCGGTTGTCGGGTCGAGGACCACGAACCGGGCGCTCTGCAGCGCGGTCCGCTCCGAGACGCAGACGTACTGGCCGCAGCGGGTCGGGCCGAAGGAGGAGTGGATGGGGCGGCTCCATTCCTTGGTGCCGTTGCGGGCGTCGCGTGCCACCAGGATCGCCTGCCGCGCGTTCGACCCGCCCTTGTTCTTCTTCTCCTCACCTGGCTCGACGGCTACCACGACGCCGCCCTCCGGGCCGTCGATGACCGCGGGTGGCTGCACACCCAGCCCGGCCAACCGGCCAACCATGGTCGCCGACTGGTCCCACAGCTGCTCGCCGCTGTTCAGATCGAGCACAGCGGTCTCCAGCGTGCGATCGTTGCGCAGCGCGGTGACCGCCGCCACGCCCGATCCGACCTCTGCCTTGCTGGCGGCGTAGATCGTTTGGTTGTTCCAACCAGATCCCGAGTCTGCCTCTTGATCCGATGAACACGCCGCCACGGTCGCCGTCAAGGTGACGGCGGCCAATGCCGACGTGGCCCGTGCCGCAAACGACATGTGGGTGTCCCCCAGTGACATGACGAGAGCCTGTGTACCGTCCCGGCCAGGTACCCAGGGGCCCTAGGTCGCCCAACCGGAAATGGTCTCCTCGGCACCGACAGAGTCGTCGGGCGCGGGGAAACCACGTTGGCGCCTGCGTACCAGCATGGCCCACCGACCGCGGGGTCCGCGCTCCTTTCCCGCGACACGGGTACCGGCCACCTCGGTGCCGGGCTCCTCGACGGCTTCCGCCGCGGCGAGGTAGACCGGCAGGACGCCTTCGCCGCGCCGTGGGTCTGGCAGAGCCTCTGTCTCCGGCCACATCCCTAGGGCGGCGCACATGGACGGTAGCACCGCTGCGGCGGCGGCGGCGTAGCCTCGCGCAGATGGGTGGAAACGATCGGGCCCGAACATCTCCTTCGGGTTGGCCGCGAACTCCGGTCCGAGCAGGTCGCCGAGCGAGACCGTACGGCCACCGGCCTCGACGGCGGCTATCGTCTGCGCTGCCGCGAGCTGTCGGCACCAGCGGCGGGTGAGCCAGCGGAGCGGCTGGGCGATGGGCTCGACAGTGCCGAGATCGGGACAGGTGCCGACGATGACCTCGCAGCCCGTCTCGCGCAGCCGCCGTACCGCGCGCTCGAGATGGCGGACCGCCACCGACGGCTTCACCCGGTGCGTCACGTCGTTGGCGCCGATCATGATGACAGCGAGATCGGGATCCGCCTCCAGGGCCTGCTCGACCTGGCCGTCCAGGTCCTTGGCCTGCGCGCCGGACTTGGCCACGTTGATGAGCCGGACCGGACGCTCGGCCACCGCCGACAGGCCGTCCGCAAGCAGGGCGGCCGGGCTGTCCTGCGACTCGTAAACCCCGATGCCGGCCGCGCTCGAATCACCGATCATCACCAGCGAGACTGGGTCCCCCTTTCCGGACCCGTACACCCCGTCCACCGTTGGCGCGTCGCCGTCGGGCGTGCCCACCCACTTGCGGGCGAGCCTGGCCTCCGCGACGAGGAGGGCAAAGCTCGCGGCGCCGAGCAGGGTGAGGCCCCCACCCCCGTATGCCGCGGCCGCCGCGATCTTCCGCGCCCGTTGGGCGCGGGTCACCTGAGCACCCCGCTACCTGCCGCTTTGATTCGGTCAGCTTGCGCGACGGCTACTACTCGTGGCACCCCTCACCTCCTGTCGGATACCGTCGAGGCTGAATGTAGCTGACTTGCGGACGGTCGCTTGTGCGGGTGCACGATTCGCTGATCGAGCTCGTCGCCGATACCCCCCTCCTCCGGTTGCGCCGGGTGGCCGGCGGCGTCGACGCCGACGTCCTGGCCAAGGTGGAGTACTTCAACCCGGGCGGCTCGGTGAAGGACCGGATCGCGCTGCGCATGGTGGAGGCCGCGGAAGCCTCGGGCGAGCTGCGTCCCGGCGGCACGATCGTCGAGCCCACCTCCGGTAACACCGGCGTCGGCCTGGCCATCGTCGCCGTCGAGAAGGGCTACCGGTGCGTCTTCGTCTGCCCCGACAAGGTCGCCGGCGACAAGCTCAACGTGCTGCGTGCCTACGGGGCGGACGTCGTGGTGTGCCCGGCGGCGGTGCCGCCCGAGCATCCCGAGTCCTACTACTCGGTCTCCGACCGGCTGGCCCGCGAGATCCCCGGAGCCTGGAAACCCGACCAGTACGCCAACCCGGCGAACGCGGAATCGCACTTCCGGACGACCGGGCCGGAGATCTGGAGGCAGACCGAGGGCCGGGTGACCCACTTCGTGGCCGGTATCGGCACCGGCGGCACGGTAACGGGCGCCGGACGCTACCTCAAGGAGGCCTCGGACGGCCGGGTCCAGGTGATCGGCGCCGACCCGGAGGGCTCGGTGTTCTCCGGCGGCTCCGGCCGGCCGTACCTCGTCGAGGGGGTGGGCGAGGACTTCTGGCCGACCACGTACGACCCCGAGGTCTGCGATCGGATCATCGCGGTGGGCGACAAGGACTCGTTCCTGATGACGCGGCGCCTTGCCCGCGAGGAAGGGCTGCTCGTCGGCGGGTCCGCGGGCCTTGCCGTGGCCGCCGCGACCAGGCTGGCGGCCGAGTTGGACCCCGGCTCCGTCGTCGTCACCCTGCTACCGGACGGAGGGCGGGGCTACCTCTCCAAGATCTTCAACGACGACTGGATGGCCGACTACGGGTTCCTCACCACCGAGACGGAGGAGACTCGCGTCGGCGACGTGCTTGCCCGCAAGGGCGGCCGGTTGCCCGAGTTCGTCCACGTCCACCCGGAGGAGACGATCGCCACCGCCGTCGGCGTGCTGCGCGAGTACGGGGTCTCGCAGATGCCGGTGGTGCGTCAGGACCCTCCGCTGATGGTCGCCGAGGTCGTGGGCTCCATCATCGAGCGCGACCTGCTGGAGGCGCTGTTCGAGGGACGGGTGAGCCTGGACGACCCGATCGAGGGGCACCTGTCGGCCCCGCTCCCGTTGATCGGCGCCGGCGAGCCGATCAGCATGGCGGTGAGCGCCCTGGAGCGGAGCGACGCGCTTGTCGTACTCGTCGACGGAAAGCCGGCCGGCGTCATCACCCGACAGGATGTGCTCATCTTCCTCGCCGGCCAGGCACGCTAGCTTGTCCGCGCGCTAGCCTCGGCCGTGGCACCCCGCACCTCCAGCCGGGGTGGACTGGTGGGCTGGTGGGTCGCCGGCTGACCTGGGGGATTATCGGCCATGACTCCCCCAGCCACTAGCCTCGGCAGCATGACGGGCTTCGACACCCGAGCGATACACGCGGGACAGCCGCCGGACCCGACGACCGGGGCGGTCGTGCCGCCCATCTACCAGGTCTCCACGTACTACCAGGACCGGGTCGGCGAGCTGCGCGGTGGCTACGAGTACAGCCGCGCCGCCAACCCAACCCGGGCGGCCCTGGAGGAGTGCCTGGCCGCCCTGGAGGGCGCGGCGCTCGGCGACGGAGTCCGGGGTCTCGCGTTCGCCTCCGGGTTGGCCGCCGAGGACTGCCTGCTCCGTACAGTCTGCGGACCCGGAGACCACGTGGTGATACCGAACGACGCCTACGGCGGCACGTTCCGACTGTTCGCCCGGGTGCTGGAGCGATGGGGCCTGACCTGGAGCGCGGTGCCGCTGTCCGACCTCGACGCGGTCCGGTCGGCGATCCGGGACCGGACCAGGGTCGTGTGGGCGGAGACACCGACGAACCCGCTGCTCGGCATCGCCGACATTGCCGGGCTGGCCGAGGTGGCGCGCGGCGCCGGGGCGCTGCTCGTCGTCGACAACACGTTTGCCTCGCCGTACCTGCAGCGTCCGATGGAGCTCGGGGCCGACGTCGTCGTGCACTCCACCACCAAGTACCTCGGCGGGCACTCCGACGTCGTGGGCGGCGCGCTGGTGGTGCGAGACGCCGAGCTCGGTGAGCAACTGGCGTTCCACCAGAAGGCGATGGGCGCGGTCGCGGGGCCGTTCGACGCGTGGCTGGTGCTGCGGGGAGTCAAGACGCTTGGCGTGCGGATGGAGCGCCACTGCACCGCCGCCGAGCGGGTCGTCGACATGCTGGTCGGCCACCCCGGAGTGACCGAGGTCCGCTACCCGGGGCTGGCGCAGCATCCCGGGCACGAGGTCGCGGCCAAGCAGATGAGCAGGTTCGGGGGGATGGTGTCGTTTCGGGTGAGGGGCGGCGAGGACGCTGCCGTCGAGGTGTGCAACCGGGCGCGCCTGTTCACCCTCGCCGAATCCCTCGGGGGCGTGGAGTCGTTGATCGAACACCCCGGCCGGATGACCCATGCGTCAGCTGCCGGATCGCCGCTCGAGGTGCCGGAGGATCTTGTACGGCTGTCGATCGGCCTGGAGAGCATCGAGGACCTGCTCGCGGACCTCGAGTACGCCCTCCAGTCAGATCGGTCGTGATCTTGCAGAAGTTCCGACGGCCGGGCCGAACTTCTGCAAGATCACGACCGGGAGGAGCGGGCTTGGTCGAGGAGGACGAGGAGATCCTGCCCTCCCAGGTGGGTCAGGTCCCAGGCCGCGACGAACCCGGTGATCTGGCCGGGCCCGGTGTCCTTGGTGGCGTAGTCGAGCCAGACCTCGGCCGCGGTCTTCGTTTCACCGTTCTGAAGTGCGGCGACGAGGGACGTGACGCGCCGAAGATACGCATGCCAATCGGGGATGTGCCAGTGCTCGGCATCCTCCGGTAGCCGGACGTCGACGGCACCGAGATCGACGCCGATGAGCCGAAGGTCTCTGGGGCGAGCCTCGGTGAGGTCCACGTCGGTCAGGGTCCACGTCGACGGCCGGCTGGCGATCGGTCGGCGCCCGATCGTCAGTCCTTGGACCACTCCGGCAAAGACGCAGTGGACCAGATCGCTCCATGCGAAGTCGGTGCGCCGGAACTTCGCGGTCCGGAAGTCGACGCGCTCGAATCGCGTACCCGCGGTCGCGCCACGCAGGTCGGCCTGGGACAGGTCGACGTCCAGCCAGACGCTCCTGGTGGGCCAGAACTCCTCCGCGGCACCCAACTGCCCGTCGAACAGTTTGGCCCGGCGCATCGAACAGCACGCGACCTGCACCCCCCAGCACCGCAGGCCCTCCAGGTCCGCGTCGTCGAACACACAGTCCTCGACCGTCAGGTCCGTCCAGTTCATGAGGGTCAGGTCGGCGCCGGAGAGGTCGAGCGTCTTCCACCGACCCGGCTTCCGACCGGTTATGGAGGCCAGCAGGTGTCTGCGACGCCCGACCGAGATCCGGCGGTACATGAAATCCGGGGCCGAGGCAATCGTGCCCAACGGCAGACCGCGTAGGTCCACCCGTTCGCGTACGCGGCCGTACGGCCCGTCGGCCGGCGATTCCCCGTGCAGCAACTGCCGCACCACCTGCCGTGCCGCCGCCTTCCCCGCGGCCGTCTGCCACCGCTCCCGCGTCAGGCGCAGCTCGTCGGCCCGACCCACCAATGCCTCCCCGGGCTGTTCGATTAGGTCCTGTCCCCCCGATCACCCGTTGCCGGGCGCCGAGGGGCCGAGGAGCTCTGACGGCGCCGCCAAGTACCTCTACGGTCCTCCTGGCTGCCAGATCATGAGGACCAGCACGACGAGCCAGACCACCGCGATGACGGCGGACACCGCGACGATACGCCCGGTCTCGACCTTCGCCTCCTCGCTCTCCTCGAGGCGGCGGATCGCCTTGCGCTGGTCCGGCTCGACGATCGCGAACAGCAGCGCCAGCGCGACCACGAAGAGCGTCATGGACGCCGAGACCCAGAACTCGTTGAAGCGGTCGAGGGCCAGCGCCAGACCGAACCCGAAGACCAGCAGTGACGCGGCGCCGTAGATCCTGGTCGTACGGTGCAGGTACCGCAGGACGGAGACGTTTGCGGACCTGATCGAACGAGGGGTCGCCATGGTCGCCGCGGTCAGCGGCCCCAGCGTGAAGATCGCGAAGGCGATGTGCAGCCACAACAGCAGCTGATCGAGGAACATGCCGCAGACCCTAGTGGGCACCGCCCGCGTCCGGGACCCGACTCTCCGTACTCGGCACGGTCGTGGGGGCGCGCCTAGCTGGCGCGCCGGCTCCGATGAATGGTCCATCCATACGGACCTAGCGGATGAGTGGTCCATTCATCGGAAAGAACCGGCCCGCCTTCCGCGTCGTGCCCGCAGGAAGTCGCTGACCACGTACTCGCCGAGCCGCTCCGGCGAGGGCGAGAACATCCGGCCACCGTTGCGCCGCGCCACCTCTCGAACGAACGCGACCAGCCGCTCGTCCTCGGCGAGCATGAACATGTTGAGGGTCGCGCTGCGCCGGGACATCTTGTCCACCTCGGCGAGGGTGTGCTCGATCGTCTCCTTGGAGGGCGGCCAGTCGAACCACGCCATCCCGTCCCGCATCAGGTGGGCGGTGGGCTCGCCGTCGGTCACCACCAGCACGACCGGCTCGTGCTCCGGATGCTTGTCGAGGTGCCGGCCGGCGATGAGCAGCGCGTGGTGCAGGTTGGTGCCCTGCACCATGTCCCAGTCCAGCCCGGCCAGCTCGGTCGGCTGCAGCACGCGGGCGTAGTTGCTGAACCCGATGATCTGTATCGCGTCCTGCGGGAACCTGGTCGTCACCAGCGAGTGCAGGGCGAGCGAGGTCTGCTTGGCGACCCCCCACGTGCCGCGCAGCGCCATCGAGTATGACAGGTCGACCAGCAGGCATACAGCGGCGGCGGTACGTTGCTCCGTCTCGGCCACCTCGAAGTCGTCGACCTGAAGCCGAACGGCCGGAGCACGGCCGGTAGGTGCGCCGGTACGCGGGGCCGGCCCGGCCCTCCGCACCGCGTTGGTGACCGTGCGGACCACGTCGAGCGGCTGCTCGTCGCCGAACTGCCACGGCCGGCTGGATCCGGTCAACTCGCCGGCCGCGCCGGCGTCGTCCTGGTCGTGGTCGCCGCGGCGGCCGGACTCGAGCTCGGCGAAGACCCGGCGCAGCGCGGTCTCGCCCAGCCTCCGCACCGCCTTGGGGGTGAGCTCCAGCCTGCCCGCGGAGCGCTGCAGGTAGCCCTGCCGCTCCAGCTCCCGCTCGATGCGACGCAGCGCCTCCATGTCGTCGACGGCCCGCCTGCCGAGTACCCGGCGTACCGCCTCCTCGTCGATGTCGTCGAGCCGGGCACCGGGGTAGTCCTGGCGCAGCGTCTGCTCGAGCTCGCCCAGGTCGGCCAGCTCCTGCAGAGCCGTCGTTGCGTCGGACATCCCGAGGGGCTGGTCGCCGCGCATCCGCTCCCGCCCGCTCCAGTCGAGGTCGGGACGGCGGGCCCGGAGCTGGTCGGAGAGCCGGGACATCTCCATGGCGAGGCCGGCGTCCTCGAGCGCCTGGGCCATGAGGTTCGCCAGCTCCTCGCGCTGCTCCGGGGTGAGCGACTCCAGCATGCGCTGCGCAGCCGCGGCGCGACGGGCCAGTGAGTCGACGAGCTCCTCGAGGTTACGGGGGTTGTCCGGGAAGAAGTCCCCGTACTTCTCCATGAAGTTGTCGAAGTCCTGCTGGGTGTGCTCGCCGCGGGCGTCGGCCTCGAGCATCGAGTTCAGGTCCGCGAGCATGTCCTTCACCCGCTGCATGGCGGCGGAGTCCGGGTTCTGCAGCGCCTGCTTGATGCCGTGGAACTGGGTGTCCAGCACCTCGCGGCGCAGCAGGTCCTGCAGCTCCTCGAACGTCTGCCGGGCCGCCTCGGACCGCCAGTCGTAGGAGGAAAGCCGCTGGATCGCCTGCGCCGTGTCGTCCGGCAGCGTGTCCAGCTCGGCCTCCCGCATCCGGGCCTCGTCGCTCGGATCGGGGAACAGCTCGGCCCGCTCCTGACCGATCGCCTTGTCCAGCAGGGCACGAGCCTGCTCCAGGGTGCCGTCGAGCCGGCCGCTTCCGCGCAGCGCCCGACGCTGCTCGCGGATCCGGCGCAGCATGTCGTCGAGGCCGCGGAGCCCCGAGGCCCCGCGGCGCAGCAGGTCGCGCAGGGCGTCCTGCGGTGTCGCCCCCTCCAGGATCTGCTCGCCCATCTCGTCGAGGGCGGAGCGGACGTCGTACGGTGCGGCCAGCGGATCGGGACCGCCCCGGTACTCGCCGTACCGGTAGGTGCTCATGTCCGGTACACCGCCTTGCCGAAGACCGTGTCCTTGGACAGGCGACGGGTGAGGTAGAGACCCTCGAGGGCGAACTCCAGCGCCGCCGCGCCGTGCTCGGGCGACTCCTCACCGCCGTCCATGCCCAGCCGGGACATGATCTGCGCCAACCCGGTAACCGGGCCCACCTGACCCAGCAGGTCGCGAGCGGGGACCAGCTCGCCGGTCTCCACTGTCGCGCCCTCCTCCTCGAAGCGGTCGAGCAGCCCGGACAGGTCGGCCCCGCCCAGGTGGCGGCGGAACGTCTCGGCGGTGGCCCGGCGCAGCAGATGCTCGAGCACCTCCTCCTCCCGGCCCTCCTCGCTGACCTCGAACTCCACCTTGCCCTGCAGCGTCCGCACGACAGGGCGCAGGTCGCAGACCCGGGCCACCGGGTTCTCCTCGCTGGTGAGCGCGGCCCGGCGCACCGCCGACGCGACCACGGTCTCCGCGCCGGCGATCGCGAACCGCGCGGACACCCCCGAGCGGACGTCGACCGAGGGAGACTCTCGGACGAGCTGGGTGAAGCGGCTGATGACCTCCAGCAGGTGGTCGGGCAGCGCCGCGGTGAGTGAGCCCGTGCTCCAACGGAGCGCGGCCTCCTGGCGGACCAGCGCCAGCTCGTCCTCCAGCGTGAGCGGGTAGTGGGTGCGGATCTCGGCGCCGAACCTGTCCTTCAGCGGGGTGATGATGCGCCCGCGGTTGGTGTAGTCCTCCGGGTTGGCGCTGGCGACCAGCAGAAGGTCGAGCGGCAGCCGCAGCGCGTACCCGCGTACCTGGATGTCCCGCTCCTCCAACACGTTGAGCAGCGCTACCTGGATCCGCTCGGCCAGGTCGGGCAGCTCGTTGACACTGAAGATCCCGCGGTTCGTCCGCGGGACCAGGCCGTAGTGGACGGTCTCCGGATCGCCGAGCGGACGGCCCTCGGCCACCTTGATCGGGTCGATGTCGCCGATCAGGTCGCCGACGCTGGTGTCCGGGGTGGCCAGCTTCTCCCCGTACCGGTCGTCCCGGTGCTTCCACCGGACCGGCAGGTCGTCGCCGAGCTCCTCGTACAGCCGCCCACAGGGCACGCACACCGGGGCGTACGGGTGATCGTTGATCTCGCAGCCGGCCACGATGGGTGTCCACTCGTCGAGAAGCTCGAGGAGGGTACGGATGAGCCGGGTCTTACCCTGCCCCCGCTCGCCGAGCAGGACGAGGTCGTGGCCGGCGAGCAGGCCGCGCTCCAGGTGCGGGAGCACGGTCTCCTCGAACCCGACGATCCCGGGGAAGCGTTCGTCTCCGGAGCGCAGGCGGCCGAGGAGGTTCTCCCGGATCTCCTCCTTGACCGTTCGATGGACATGGTCGTCGGCACGCAGCTCGCCCAGCGTGGACGCTTGGGGTGGGGTCGCACGCGGTGCTGGTTCGCGCGGTGTCAAAGCTCGCACCGTTCGAGGCTACGTCGCCAGGTCGGCAACGCCCAACTGCGCGGCCCCCGCCTCTTTGGGAGTTCGGCCGAATGCGGAAAGAATTGGGGTGGACGAGAGGAGACCAGGAGTGACCCGCTTCGGCGACGGCTTGGCCGTCGGTCCCGATCTTCTGCACGCGGCGGAATCGGCCGTCGAGCAGGCGGTCACGTCCGTGCACCCGGCCCCGCCCGACCTGCTGTGCGTCTTCGTGTCAGGTGACGATCCCGACCACGTGGAGAGCGCCGGCCGGCACGCGGCCGAGGTCTCGGGGGCACGGACGACGCTCGGCTGCAGCGCGTCGGGGGTGATCGGGGGCAATCGAGGGGTCGAGATGACCAGCGCGGTGAGCGCCTGGGCCGCGGCGCTGCCCGGCGTGCGCATCACGCCGTTCCATCTGGAGACGGTGCGCGGCGAGGAGGCCCTCATCGTCACCGGCATACCGGAGCGCCACGACGACGACGCCGTCGGGGTGCTGCTCGCCGACCCGTACACGTTTCCGATCGATGCGTTCGTCGAACGCTCGAACCAGGTCCTTGGTGGCCTGCCGCTGATCGGCGGCATCGCGACCGGGCCCCGCGGCGAGGGTTCGACCCGGCTGTTCGTCGAGGGTAGGGCCGTCGGCAACGGTGCCGTCGGGGTGCTGCTCGGCGGTCCGGTGGCGGCGCGCACGGTGGTAAGCCAGGGCTGCCGCCCGATCGGCCCGCCGATGGTGGTCACCGGGGCGGACGACAACGTCCTGTACGAGCTCGCCGGCACGCCGGCGGTGAGTAAGCTCGAGGAGATCGTCTCCGCGCTCCCGCCGACGGACCAGGCGCTCGCCGCCGAAGGGCTGCAGATCGGCATCGCCATCGACGAGTACGCTGAGCAGCACGAGCGGGGCGACTTCCTCATCCGCGGTGTGGCCGGGATGGACGAGACCAGCGGTGCCCTGGTCGTCGGGGACGTGGTGAGCGTGGGACGCACCGTGCGCTTCCAGGTGCGTGACGCGGCGACGGCCGAGGAGGATCTGACCGAGTTGCTGGCGCGGTTCCAGGAGGACGGTACGTTCGGCCCCGTGGAAGGCGCCCTGCTGTTCAGCTGTAACGGCCGCGGCAGCAACCTCTTCCCCAGCGCCGACCACGACGTGCTCGCCGTGCGCAAGGGCCTGCAGACCACCGGGATCGGAGGCTTCTTCGCCGCCGGGGAGATCGGACCGGTCGCCGGACGTAACCACATCCACGGGTTCACCGCGTCGATCCTTGCCTTCGGCAGGCAGAGGGAAGGCGCGGACCCGTCCTAACGGCGGAAACTCGAAGCTGGGAAGTGGGGCACGACGAGGCGATGCCACAGCTACCGGCCCTGGCCGTCGACATCGGCGGCACGAAGATCGCGGCAGGGATGGTGGAGCCCGGCGGGCGGATGGCCGCGGTTGCCCGGGTACCTACGCCGCAGGGACCCCAGATCGACGCGGAGACCCTCTGGCGTACGGTCGCCGCGTTTCTCGAGCGGTTCGCGGCGGGCGGGCCGGCCTTTGCCGGAGTGGGCGTCGGCTGCGGCGGTCCCATGTCCTGGCCGGCGGGGCGGGTGTCCCCGCTCAACATCCCGGCCTGGCGTGACTTCCCGCTCCGGGAGCGGCTACAGGAACTCTTTCCCACCGTGCCGGTGCGGCTGCACAACGACGCGATCTGCATGGCCGCGGGCGAACACTGGCGCGGTGCCGGGCGCGGCAGCGACAACGTCCTCGGCATCGTGGTCTCGACAGGGGTCGGCGGCGGTCTCATCCTCGGCGGTCACCTCGTCGACGGCGCCAGCGGCAACGCCGGGCACATCGGACACGTAGTGGTGGACCCGCACGGGCCGCCCTGCGGCTGCGGCGGCCAGGGGTGTCTGGAGGCCATCGCCCGCGGCCCGGCCGTCGCCGAGTGGGCGCGGGAGCACGGCTGGCGTACCCGCGGGCACGAGGACGTGACCGCGCGCGAGCTCGCCGACGACGCCGCACGCGGGCATCCGACCGCGCGGGACGCGCTGGACCGGGCCGGGAACGCCCTGGGAGTCGCCATCGCCTCCGCCACACACCTGTGCGATCTCGAGGTCGTCTCGGTGGGCGGCGGGCTCTCCCAGGCCGGCCCGCTCCTCTTCGACCCGTTGGAGGAGACGTTCCGCCGCCACGTCGGCATGCGTTTCGCCCGGCGGGTCCGGGTGGTCCCGGCGGCCCTGGGGCAGGAGGCCGGGCTGCTGGGCGCGGGCGCCCTGGTACTCGCCGGTGATCGCTACTGGAACGGGGACTAGTGTCCTGCGCCTGAAGTTCGACGAGATAATGTACGGTCTCTGTCATGCCTGGACGTGGCCGCCCGAAAGAGCCGCTGGTGTTGTCGGGGGAGGAGCGGGAGACGCTGCTGCGCTGGTCGCGCCGGGCGAAGTCGT